>DATEIH010000074.1:0-2464 GCA_035279165.1 Candidatus Nitrosocosmicus sp.
ACGAAAATGTTGCTGACGCCATACTAGGATTTTGTACAGGTATAGTTTAACAATTTGTATTAAATATCAGTTTATTAATCAAATAGATCTATTGATCTCATAAACTAGTTTAGTAATAATACGGGTTTGCTAGATTTAGAAAGAATTTTCCTTGTTACATGCCCAAGATCATCAGAATTTCCCAACCCTTTTGTTTCAACAACTATGATGTCTACATCAGGGTCATTGGCAGTTTTAATAATTTTGTTAGCAGGATCCCCTATTTTCACAACTCTTTCATATCTTTTAGAATTCTTTAAAAGGATACTAGATAACATTCTTCGTCCTTCTTTCTTGACTCTCATCATTAGTTCAGTATCGTACTCTGTATCTAGTTCATAGTCATCAGGCCATTAATTGTTAAAATTAAAATGATTTATTTAAATTAATATTTTATGGATGTATTTTTTATCAAGTCTTTTAACTTAAATTATTGTAGAATTACATTGAAATTAAAATTCTAAACTATAAATAATTAGATCAATTATTTTGAGATATCAAATCAATGATAGATCCCATAGACGAGCTAATTCTTTCTGCTTTGAGTAAAGATGCCAAACAGGATTTGAATGAAATATGGGATTTCGTAAGAAATTATGGACACGATTTAAGTTTAGCGGAGATAGACTCCCGCATAAAAACACTTGAGGATGAAAAAATAATATCAAGATATACAATTTCTATCGACACCAAAAAACTACGACGCAGAATAATTAGAGTAGTATTGGTAACTTTTAGGCCCTCACAACACTTGGGAAGTCGTATAGAAGGATTAAAGAAGTACCTTTGTGATGCTCCATTTGTCTTATTTTCAGGAAAAACAAGAGGCGGATATGACTGGATCACAATTCAAGTATTCTCATCGCCCGAAGTTGCTGACGAGGAGGGGGATATTTATAGAAATTTGTTTGGAGATATTATCCAAACTTACGAAGTGTATGATTTTTCCCCTCTCAAGGAACCTACATTTAACGCTTTTACCTATACAGATAAAGAATATAAAAAATTCTTGAATGAATGGATGCATCCATTTCTTGGAAAATAATAGAAGATAGAGAATTCAATAATTATTTCGGATTATTTAGATATCTGGTAGGTTTAGTTATTTTTAAGTTTTTAAATCTAATTGTATCATCAATTAACGAGTGAATTTTAAGACGCAGGTCCATCAAAAAACTTATGATATCAGTACTTTGACTTGGTTCAAAATTTAGCTGAACTTCCTCTATTATACTATCTAGCCTAGCAAGAGTAATTTTTAAAGCAAGGGAAGTTTTCTTTGTTATTTTAAGTGTTTTTATATTCTTAAAATTAATATTTTCGTTTGCAATTAATTCCAAGTCGTCACCTGAAATACCTTGTTTAGAAAATACAGCTTTTACTTCTCTAATTTGTCGAATGGTTAATTCATTTTCTATAATATGATCTGTAAAATGAATAATCTGATTTGGTGAAACAGTAGTTAATTCCAAGGCTTGACTTACACTCAATTTGTTTAACATTATTTTTTCTTTGACATCCTGTGGAAGTTTTAAAAGTTGAATCCTGTGGGAAACATACTCCTCACTTTTACCTATTTTTTTAGCCAGTTCAGTAACACCTCCCCAGCCTAGGTCTTGGACATATTTTCTAAACGCTTCTGCTTCTTCAAGTGCACTCATCGATTTTCTCTGAATGTTTTCAGTTAATTGAATTTCAAATGCTTGTTTGTCATTCATTTCCCTTATTTTGCATGGAATATGACGCAACCTAAGGGATTTGCAAGCATAAAAGCGCCGATGGCCAGCAACTATTTCAAAGTTATTTTGATAAGGACGTATCAAAATGGGTTGTAGTAACCCATGTTCTTTGATACTCGAAACAAGTGATTCTACTTCCTCATAATCATTAAATTTATCTCTAATTGAAAACTGTGAAGGACGAATCATTTTTATCTCTATATGTTCCACTATACTGGTATCGAACGTATGCATAAATTAGATTAAATTACCTAATACTTATATGTTTTCATCTCAGCAGCTTAAATTTTGTATAAAATTTAAACAAAAATGTAAATATTGTATTTTAATAACTCTATTATAAATTATCTTTATTTCACATGATTGTTGATACATTAAATAAACTATTCATAAATAGCATTTAGTTATTTAGGAGCCTATCTGTCAAGTCGATCTAGCATAAGAAAAACATTGATACAGAAAAATCATGACTTTGTGGATGAATAATACAGGTAAACAGAACTCATTATCCATCGATTTAACTTTTAGTACAAAATTACATTATCCCTTTGTGTGCTATAAGTACAGTTACCGTGGATAAGGAACGAATTGTTATGCCGTAACAGAATGGCATTCAGTAGAATCCCCATCATCATTGATAGTAGAATTAAAGCTATCGGAGGAACAAGCAGAAACAACAAATTGTA
>DATEIH010000075.1:0-2457 GCA_035279165.1 Candidatus Nitrosocosmicus sp.
GTTTGACCTTCAAGGTCTAATAGAAATTCTTTGGTGAAGACCTCATCACAGTTTGAACAAACAAGAGTAGTTTGTATATTTTCTTGAGTGAATTTATGCGACTGTACCCGAAAGATTGTGTTCACCATACTTATTTTACCTTTAAAGATTCGGTCTTTATTATAACCTTATCTTTTTATAAATCTAAGGTTTTTTACAAAACAACTATATAAAAATATTAACTCATGCCCAATAATTTATGCATTTGTGGAATTACTCTTACATCCTTATAAAAACTACAAACTTCATCATATATTTTTAATATTTGTTTATTAGAGGGAGGATCAAATTGATAGCTAGGCTGAAGTGTTATACCACTCAAATTACTAATATTTGGACGCTCAAAAACTCTAGAAAGCAAGTCTCTAACTTCATTTAACGTTGTGGAATTTGTAAATACGATTTTTATAAATGAAATTTTATCGCTCCTATTTAATGCGATATCCAGACAGCTTAGTTCATTTTGTAAAAGGTTTTCATAGGATTTGGATTCAATTACTTTTGAATCAGATGTTTTAAATTCAACTTTACAAATATCAAAATAAGGCAAAGCCAATTCAAACCTTTTCCAATCAAAACATGACGATTCCAGATACGTTTTAATTTTTAATTCATTTTTAACAAAATCTGCAAGAGCAATCAAAGATTGAGTTTGTAATAAAGGTTCTCCTCCAGTAAAATTGATTTTATAGAGGTTTGGTTGAAGATGTTGAAGGATAAGATATTTAGCTTCATTAATTGTATAACTTTTGCCACTTGTAGGTGATAGCGAATATTTTGTATCACACCAATGACATTTAAGATGACAGCCTGAAAAACGGATGAAGAGAGTCTTTGTTCCTGCGAGGATACCCTCGCCTTCAATACTTACAAACATTTCGTTTAATTGAACCTTGCTCTGTCTGTTGGTAACAGAAAGACTGTCATCATGATCCACATAATTATTAGTACCGTTATCATTATTGATTTTTGGATCAATAACTGACATAATTTGTTTTGTCCTCCAGACCAGCTTTCAAAATTGCTTGTTTTCGATTCATGCAAGACTCACAAATCCCACAATGTTTTGAAAGGTTAGTTTTTTTATTGGTAGATCCCAAATAACAGCTCCATGATTGAAAAATCTTGTCGCCCAATATTTCATATCCTATCAAAAGCAATTCAGATTTACTTATGTTATCCATGGCGGGAGACCAAATATGAAGCTTTTTTCTTATCCCCATTTTGATTCCATCAATTTCAGACATATAAAGTACTTTTTCTAGAGAACGTGTAAAAGGGGGACGACAATCAGGATATCTCGTATCTCCCGAGTGAGCACCGTATATTACCAATGGAATATTTAAAGAAGTTGCCCATACAGAAGCAAGAGTCAAAAAAACAGTATTTCTTAAAGGTACTACCATACTATAGTCAAAAGTTGATGGAATTTTAGATTTGGATCCGGTCAAAATATTTGTTTTCCCTAGCAAGGTTTTTAGAAACGATATGTTAATTATTTCGTGTTTTTTACTCTTCAATAATTTTGAAAAGCGCTTTGCAACGAGCAACTCATTGGATGCACGTTGTCCATAATCAAAAGAAATCAAATACAATTCTAATCCCATTTTTTTTAGAAACGTAGCTGTGCTGATAGAATCCAAGCCGCCACTAAATATACAAACAGCTTCAGAAAAATTATGAATGGAACTAGATTTTTCTTTCAATTATTATTACTACTCCTCATTCACTAATGTAAACCTGACGACGATGTTGCGGGAACGCTGTCCTCAGTGTTTTTAAAATATCCCACTAGTCCCCCTATTCCGTACGAAACGGAAATCATGACTCTAGTAGAAAAGAGTATCATCTCATAATTATCTGTGTAATTATAATAAATTGTAACAACTAACAAAGATGAAAGGAGCAATGCCCCAGCTATCAATTGTTCGATACTGAATATTTTAGAATATTTTTTTAAAAATATGAAAGTTGAAATGTTACCTAATGATAAACCAGTTAGCAACAGAAATGGATAATATTTTTGGAAAAAGGGGATCAAAAGAAATGGTAAAGCCCATGTTAAACCATTTATCAGTTTTATTAGAAAGGGCCAAGAAATACTTGTTGAGACCCGGTCTCGAAATACTTTACGCATTGATAATATAGGCTTCAAAAATAATAATAACGATACAGCAAAGCAGCCTATCCATATTATGTAATAATAGAAATAACTGAAATTATAAACAAATACTATATGTGATAAAATTGAAGCTAATCCAAACCACACAGATATAAAAAAAAATATGAATGAGAAGATCCTGGTCATTCACTTTAAAAAACTTTACAGAGTATATAATTTAATAAGGTGATCCAAAAATATGTAACCTGTCAGATAAAAATTATGAAGGCCTGTAAATTATGCAATAAAGTAAAATT
>DATEIH010000076.1:0-4214 GCA_035279165.1 Candidatus Nitrosocosmicus sp.
TATCCACCTCAAATTGAGCAAGTACAGCATCCTTTCATGTTGAACCAAACAGTCAATAGTAGCAATGAAAAACATGTTGGTAGCTTTAATCAAACATTAAACTACTAATTTTGTACCTGAAATAATTATTAATCAATCATACCGAAAATCTATGAAGTTTTATTCTGATGTTTAGAGGATAAAGGTATGAGTCTTTATCCAAAATACTGACCTGTATATAAACCATCTATAAATGATTTTAATCAGTATGGTTTTTAGTAACCATAAAACAACAACACAAAATGCACGATTAAAATAAAAAATTCCTTTATAAGATACAGATTATTTTAGTTGAGTTATTTAAATTTTTATACACATAGTCTTTCAGTGTCAAATAAAAAAGAAAATATTGAAAATCTTCAAAAGAAATTGGGTGAAGTTTTAGGCTTAGAACGAGCAGCTCAAAAAGCAGTGGATGAATTGATATCAATGAAGCTATTAAAATCCGGTTCTAAAAATGAAGATAAGAAAATTAAACTATAGGCAAGGTTTTTCAATTTACACGGTTAGCTGATTGTCGGAATGTTGGGAAAATGGTATTGCTGAACGAAATTTATATTATAGATCAGCTTGCTTACAATCAGCTGAAATTGCCTTTTATAATTTGTTTCGGAGAACTGTATAACAGAATCACTTAATCTTTGTCTTTCGTCATCTGTTATAGCTAAAGCGGATCCTATTATTTGAGATGCTTGTTCTAATGAATCGTATTGATATTTTGTCGACACGAACTCAGCCTGTCCTCCAATTTTTGGTACAACAGGAACCATACCTGCACTCATTGCCTCTACTATCGACATTCCAAAATGTTCACCCTCTCGAGGATGAAAATACACTTTACTTGTACCCATTAATTCAATTAACTGATCGAAACTTGAATCTATTTTAAATGTTATATTATCTGAAAGGTCTTGATCTGTGATAAGGCTATTCAAGTTTTCATAGTGTTGCTGATAAAATGGTTCCCAACTACCTGCTATAATCATCTTCGCGTCTATCTTTCTTTCTTTTAACAATTTTGCAAGGTAAATTGCATTTTCAATTCTTTTGCTAGGTTCGATTCTACAGATTACCAAAATGTCATTATACCTATCTTTGCGTGGAATTTTTAAGGGTTGTGAAAATCCCAAATGATTACGGATTTGATTTACAGCAACGGGAGGACTTAAAACAATTGTATCATCAATACCATAAGTCCTAAAAATTGCTCTTTGGCTATAATACGAGTTGGTAATCAGTAATGAATTCTTTATCATCTTGTCATAAGTTTCTTTTACCCATTTCATATACCTCCTCCTCTTTTTCTCAAAGTTATTAGTTGTTGGCTCTGGGTTTTTTTTATTATTAATAGAGGATGAATAAGACATTGAAGGACTTAAAGTGACAGTAGATTCTGATGATGGTATGTCTGAAGATGAATCAAGCCTATTAATTCTAAGATGATGATCAAAATAGATCAAATCCTCACTCTCAATAAAAGATTTTGCCGATGGATAATGACAATAAGTAATCATTTTGGTATTTGAGAGTTTAGGACTATAATACGGATCAATATCACCATGAGTATTAATTATTAAATCATAATTGTTATTTGTGATATTACTATCGATACTCTCCTGATCAAACATCTGATATACATTAATTTTCCTTATTTTATTCATGACCGAAGTTAGATTCTTACCAAATGCATTCTCCAACTTTGAAAGATTTGGTTCATTCAAGGTAGTAAGATCAACCTCTATTCCCATTTCAACTACAGCTTGTAAAGTAGCAAGGGTAAAACGCTCACCACCTCCACAGGGATTTAAATTAGAATATATGAAATTCGCCTTCATTATCTATTACCTATATTTACTTTTCAATAATTTCGGATTCAACAATATTGTAACGGTCCTTAATTGTGATAGCATTCTTAAATTCAGGTAGCTAGGTATAGATAGTTTGATTGATTGAACCATAACTTTAACCACTTATTAATAGTGATAATAATTTATATGGATAATACTTTTCAATAAAATTTTAAGAATCATTGAACCCTAAAATGGAATGGAATGACTAGGATCCTAAATTCATAGATGTACTCAAAATATCGATTTATTACAATTTATAATTATTGAAAAGGGTCATTCATCTTAATCAATAATTTAGGTATTCACCCCATACAACTTTAACAGAAGATTTTTTATAAAATTTTCATGATATAAAGACCGTTGATTTGATTATGGATGATAATCAGATTTGGTGGTTGCCTGCTCTTCTTCTGATGCTTAACTAAAAAGATACTATATGATACATGAATCATATATCATTTAAGTTGTTTGTTGCATCCTTCTTGATTGAATATGTCAAAACAACAGGAAAATAAGAATCCTATACCCACCGTTGACACGATAATTCATGATGATTCTAAAGTGCTTTTTATCAAAAGAGTGAAAGATCCATTCAAAGGTAAAATGGTTTTTCCAGGCGGTTTCATAAAAATGGGTGAAACTGTTGAGGAGGCTGCTAAGCGCGAAGTAAAAGAGGAGACATCATTAGACATAGAATTAGATCATATATTAGGGGTGTATTCTGATCCTGCAAGAGATCCTAGAGGACATATTATGTCAACGGTGTTTGTAGGAAAGATTTCTTCTAATAGTAATAACAAAGAACCAGTAGCAGGCGATGGTGCTTCTGCAGTAAAATGGATAAGTATCGAAGATATTGAACAAGAGGATTTTGGCTTTGATCATAAGAAAATAATGAAAGATTTCAAAGAATGGAAACATTCTAAACAAACCTCTTGGTCTTCACGAGATTGAAGTTAGAAGAAAAATGTACTAGAATCAAATATAAATAGACATTCAAAATCATTTCTAGATCCTTTATTATTGTAGCTAATAATCAAACAAAAATTTTTTTTCTGATTATGATCGCCTTTGTTAATATATATATTCTCTATTTTTAGTATTACTACACATATAATAAATATTGGTAACCAAGAAATCAAAATGATTACTCGTTAGTAATATCTGACCCCTAATCAATATTTAGTACAAAGCCTTTTCAGGATGGTAAATTGTCACATAAAAAAAATTGAAAGATAATCGGATATTTATTTGGTAGTATTTGATAGTTTATCCGCGGTATCTCTTTCTAACCTGGGCCCTATTGAAGCCCTTCCACCACCGGCTCTGGAACCTCCAATTTCGATTACATCGTCAAAATTACTAAGATAATTTAAGGTTTCAAAATTGACCCGATGTTCTATAGCAGCATGCTCTCCAAATTCTTCATCCTTGTGGAATGCTGGAACTACTCCCAAATCTTTGATTATTATCTCGCGAAAAGCGTCAGTATCAGAACCATCTTTTAGAAAGACCTGAAGGGTATATCCAGGATACTCTTCCTCCTTTAAAGTATGTAACAAGTCAAGGATCAATTTTGGTTCTACTTTAGGCAGACACGTTCTCATGGCATCCTCAAATTCTATAAATTTTTTTTTGATACCATCTGTACAATCCATTTGATTTCATCTTCTACTATATATTATAGTATAAATAATGCATAGATTTTAAGTGGTGTTTCGTTTACTGGTAAATATATGGTAATGTCCTTTGCATAAATTCTATGTTGTAATATGTTGGTCTAGAATAGGTAAATTTTTCAATAATCATAGATGTAATCAACAAATCTTAAAACAAAAGATCTGATCATTTTACCATAAAATTTAACGACTACCCTGGTCAAAAAAAATACCTATTTTGGGTTTATATTGTGTGCCCTTCTCTTTATTAAATAGCCTGTTTACAATTACTCTGTCCAGTTTAGCCACTATTGACTCCAGAGTTAAATGAAATATGGTTTGTCTAAAGTAATGGATTCCTTTGTAATTGGTTTGCTCGTAAAAATAATCATAACAACAGTCTTTCTACAGGTTCTTGATGGATTGTACTTATTATTTACCGAGTATAACTGCTGCATTAACAATCTCTATTCCACGTTATTATTAGTATTGCTTTAGAGATCATATATTTTTCTTGACTAATCCGGTAGCCCTTGCCACATCGTAGACATCTTGATATTGTGTTCCATCTTCTAAATTGTTTTGTACCTTTTCCATTACATCATTAATTCGATTTCCCATTGCGGGTGATCGGTTATTCAAATAATCTTTAATATCCTCTTTTGTG
>DATEIH010000077.1:0-18822 GCA_035279165.1 Candidatus Nitrosocosmicus sp.
TGCTACAGAGCCAATCAATGCTGCTGCAATAAAGATTGACAATATTGACAATTGAATTTTTTTATTCATGCAAGATAAAGTATCGTATTGTATAATTGGATTGTTAAATCAGATTCTGAAATAATCTTACTAAATATCATTATTGAATAAAATAGTGTTATAAAATTTTATTGTTTGATAATAACAGTATCGAATGGAAACGGATTAATGCCAAACTTTGATTAGATATGGAATAGTGTATCTGTGCCAATTGCATGTTACTAATACCAAAACTATTCACATAAGTTGAATAATTTAGAGCAGGTTTATTTGGATTTAGTTAAATATTGATGCCTAACAAATAACTCGAGTAAAACTGGTCTTGTATTAGAAAACGAATAATTCAATATTTTTTTTCTTTTAAAAACTTCTCTGGTAAATATTGTTTCGGTGTGCCATTCCATATACAAAGATAGGATATAGGATAAGATGTTTTATCCTTAAGAATTTACAAAAATTAACATTACCAATTTAGTAGCATTGATAAAAATTCACTACTAAAAAGGATCAATTTTAATTCGTTTGGTGCACTATCAAAGTTTATTTTTCTAATTATGCGCTGTCAGTGAGCCAGTACCATTTGGATAGAGTTTCACACTTGTTGATGCATCTGAAAATATGACACCACCAATCTCGATATTTTCTACCAAATTTGGACTGTTAATAATGGTTTTAGATTCGTCTGCATTCTGAGTAGTATTTACAGGATTTGAGAACACTTTTATATACACTGGTAAGGCATTAGTTGTGGAATTGTCTAACTTAACCGTAGCTCTCATCGATATAAGAATATCAGTAATAGTTATCTCATCACTAGTATCGTTTAAAAATTCATACGATAAGGGTACATTGTTTATCAAAATCAATGGCTTATCTACGATAAGATAATCTGTTTCAAGTCCCACTGGCTTAGATGAAAAATTCGCAACCAGAGTCACATTCTCTGTACCAGTTAATTGGGTATCGTTCACAAACGAACTACCGGCGCCTGTTACGTTCGTCAAGTTATCCATACTAGCAAATTGCTCACTCAGAGGGGTAGAATTGATTAATCCCAGAGTAGAATTAGAGAGGTTAAGGTTAAGGTTAAGGTTTGATTCATTTGTAGGGATGGATGAGAACAAGAGAGAAGAGTTTGAAGAATTTGTTCCAGATGTAATAATCGAATTATTTTCGTCTGGAGAAGCAGGGGTTGAGAAGGCATGATTTGACGATGTAAAAATTAAAACTAAAGTAATGGTCAGACAGGAAATTAAGCCATATCTAATTTCAGATAAATTATTCAAATACTGCATTAAAAAAATACATGGATTATAACGTAATTAAGCTTTTACATAAGACCTATCCGACCTCCCTATCCGAATATGAAAATGATAAAAGATTTGTCTATGTTTTATAATTTGAGCAGAACTCGAATTGATGTTAAATCAAACCATACATCTTAAAAAGCAGTAATTGAAAATTATGGTCGGTCGCAATCCACGTTGCCGTGTAATTGGATCTTTGTTGAAAACTTTGCGTATGACAGCATAAGAACAAAGTTTTCAAATTTATTCATAATCTTGGTTGGGATAGAAGGATCAGATCATTTGTAGGAGGCTAGGTTTCTCAATAAACGTGGCATGAAAATACTGTACTCAAATCATAGCATTTGATGCTTTTAAAAATCGAAAAAACAATTTTAATATGGTACAATAGTCTAAGTCTAATGCTTCAAATTCAGTATGGTAGTAACCTTATCAGTTTAGGATTGGTGATAGTAGACATGCAAAATGGGTTCGTTAGTAAAGACGGATCCTATGATAAACTTGGCATGAATATCGAAAATTACCAACAAGTTATTCCAAATATTAAAAGGTTAATTAATTTTTGTAGAAATGAAAAAATTCCGATCTTTTATACTGAAGCCATCAGGGAGCCAAGTGGTATTGATTTGCTTCTTCACATTCATAATATCTTACCCAGAGCAAGAGAGGAGAGGCTGCAAAATAAAAAAATACCAATCTGTATGAGAGATACTTGGGATGCACGTATTATTGATGAGATAAAACCTGCCCCAGAAGATCACGTTATTCTTAAACGGCGCGATTCAGCGTTTCAGGATACGGAATTAAGAGTATGGCTGCAAAGTATTCATGTAAATACTTTGATTTTTTGCGGCATAGACACCTCAATTTGTGTTGAGACATCCTTAAGAGATGCATTTAATTTAGGATATGACGTCATCTTGGTGTCTGATGCAACGGCATCTGGATCAAAAAAACATTATGAAACTACTATTGAAAGAGTACGAGACTACTATGGAGTTGTCATTAACATAGATGATTTAAAAAAAATGATTCAAACACTTGATGATTTGAGCAAGGATGAAACCCAATCAAATGATGAGGAAAATGAAAGTATTAGTCAGTTCCTTGAAAAACATAATTTGATAAACGTTAGAAAAGAAAAGAAATAGTTTATAGAATTTAGTTTAGGAGATTAAAAGGAGATAGCAGACATTTTACGTCTATTAAGCCTTGTAGTTTGACTTTAAAATTAATATCCATACAAAAACTATTACCAGCAATAATAGATTCCTAGTAGGTTATTGTTAAAACTCGTGGAACTTTCGTAGAATTTGACGAATATCAGCCTAATTTACCGAATATCACAAATTAGAGCCTATCAAGTAAAGCTTAGCGATACTATTTACTTTACTAATGATTTATACCATATGAACAAAATCAATAATATGATACTAACGAAAAGATTTTAATTCTGATTAAAGTATCTGATATGATAACTTATTCAACAGTCTTTCAGAATTTTATTCTAGCATAATTATTAACAAAATTTAATAAATAATTTCACTTTAATATAGTAATGAAACTATGTTTTGATGGAACAGCTCTAAAGCGATCTCCTTTAAATAGAAACACAAACACACGTATAATGATTAAAAGGATGTTTGCATGTGCCTTAGTACTCCTAATTGGATCGATTGCCATTACTTGGGGTATTAAAGACGTTAACGCCCAAAGCGCACAAAGCGATCAATTTAAAATAATAGTTCAAGTTCAAAATACTGGCAATTTGGACGAGCATGGAGCAATACATGTTGCTATAGATGGTTCACGTAATCCTCAAACGATGTCTGGTCTTATCTTCCCAGGTTTACAAACTAGCTCCTATACTTTTGAATTCAGTTCAGCTGAAGTACCAGTAGGCAAAGGCTTTACAGCAGAAGTAATTTATGGAGATGATGAAATAAAAAGAACATCGGGAGTAAACAGTGCTTCGAACACGCCAGAGACGGTTACATTATTAATTCCATAATTAAACCCTCTCTCTATTTACTAATCAACTTCCGATCAAATATGATTTGATAGTTTCTTGCTAATCTTGATAAAATACTTTTTACACCTTATGATAAATTGCATCTTTGAAGTTTCGAGATAACGTACAAATAAAATCATAGGGAAAATCGAATTACGTTGTAGGAAATTAAGTCCCATCCCAAGTATTCATGTTTTGTAGAATATTTTCTTAATGCACCCAAATAGAGATAATCATGAAAAAATGTATTTAATTATACGAAAATTTACTAAGTAATAGGGTTTTTAAATTTGACTGTATAGTAAAGTTTAAAATGATTTGTCATACCATCTTAACTAAATTCTGAAGAAATAATGGACACAGACCCTCTCAACCGTCCTGTATTAACCTATTCACATCATAACTATATTATCTTAGATGAGGATACAGACTCTGCAAATGCAGTTAAATTAATGCACGGAAAGAAGGCTGAAACCATTATTGTAACAAACAAGAAAGAAGAATATGTAGGAATTATAACTGATAGTGATATTTTAGACAAAATTGTTATGAGAGGTGAGGATTCTGACCAAGTCACTATAAAATCAATAATGTCCTCTCCCATCATTACTATCTCAGCAAAGGCAAACGTAAGACAGGCCTTAGAATTAATGAGACTAAATCTGATCAAGAGAATCCCCGTAACCGACAATGTGCATATTTTAGGTATGGTGACCCAAGAAGGTTTGGCAAATGCCATTAGAACTTCCGTCCTGGAGCGCCAGTTTAGAAGCTATAGAGTAGTAATTAGAGAAAGGTACAAACCAATTTGGGGAAATTTAGGGTTTATACTTCAATTTTCAGGTTTACTTTTCATTGCCCCAGCCATCCTAGCAACAGCATTAGGTGAAGTAGTTTCTGCAACCGGCATTTTCCTTGGAATTACTACAATGTCTATTACAGGATTCATCCTAAATGCTTACGGAGAAAAGACCCCAATGAACCTTAGACAGGCATCAATTCTGATGGTCTTTAGTTTTGTCTTGTTAAGTTTTTTTGGAAGCATTCCATACATGTATGTAAACCCATTCGGCCCAGGTACAGATCCCCTTACTCTTGTGGTGAACAGCTTCTTTGAAAGTGCGTCAGGTTTTACCACGACTGGATTGTCCATGTTAGTACATCCAGAAGATCTCCCACAGAGTTTTGATTTCTATAGAGCATTTACTCAGTGGATAGGTGGTTTAAGTTTTGTTTATTTGGTAATCACATTCTTTTATCCCGAAAGAAAGCTGGCTCATATGAAAGGGATGTTGGGTGGAGGAAGCCTGAGGTTAAAACAACTGATAATTACAATCGGCGTAATTTTTAGTATATATACTGTATCCCTCTCTGTTTTGTTATATATTTCAGGAAATCATAATATTATTTCCAATATTTCTTTAATATTTAGTGCGGTAACGGGTGGGGGTTTCGTTCCTTCATCTACATCCTTAGTTTCTGAAAATTTTTTGGAATTATTTGTGATAATGGCTGGTATGATAATCTCTGCCCTTCCATTTGCATTTCACTACGCTGTTTTTAGTAAGGAAATGCATACAACCAAAATGCGTCCAGAAGTAATTTTATATTTTGGGATCATATTTACTGCTATTCCGATTTTTACATATCTTCTATTCATTTCCTATCCAGCTGCAAATGTCGTGACTGGGATCTTTCATACTGTGAGTGCTGCAACTACTACCGGGTTTCAATTCATAGATATTACTCTTTTGTCAGATGATGGCAAGATTTTATTGATAATTATGATGCTAATTGGAGGAACAGCTTTTTCAACTGCTGGTGGTATTAAGGTTGGAAGAATATTACAAATAGTTCAAAAATTGACAAGGAAAAAATTTTCTGCAGACGTCACAACTAGATCAATTTCAGCAGTATCTTCGAGATATAACAACGCATATCACGGATTCGAAAAAAAATCTGAAATTCACAAGGAAGAAAAAACATTTAACGAAGCCATTCTTGTTATTTTCCTTTTTATCTTCATGTCCTTTTTTACTGGTATTCTTTTATCAATTCTGACAGAAAAGAATTTTTTAGATTCGTTATTTGAATCAGTATCAGCTTTAACCACTACAGGATTAACAGCGGGGATAACAAACATAGATGCTGATCTGCTTTCAAAAGTATTACTAATCATCAATATGATTATAGGTAGATTCGAAATAATTGCAGTAATTTATCTCTTCTTAGAGATTTCAAAAATAAAAAAGCATTGATTATTCGACAGAATAAGGATCCTCAAATTTGACATCTTTTTATTTTTCATACTATATTCTAAATCCTACTCTAATCTGAATTAATTTAGAAGTAACTGTTCTATATCTTACTAGTCTTCTCGGGCCGTTTCTCTTACTTGGCGTCCCTTTTAATATTAATTTTCTGGGTTTAATTATAACCAGTAACAGTTGTGAGATATAGAAGGCAGACAGATGACATGACAGTAATTTATCTGTAATCATGACCTAATAGGAAAATATGTATTATCCAAATATTGGAATTAATATTTAAATCTCCTCTGTGATGACACAAGTCAATATATTAAAGTCATTATATCTCTGGCTAGACACAAGGGACTGGGTACTATAATCTATTCTTCTGTTTGAATATATCAAATAGAAGGAACTATAACAAATATAGGAACCATAACAATAAAGCTTTAATCTCTTTCGTCTCAAATCCATCATTAATAAATCCTTCTATTTTTTGATTTAGGTTTGAATAGATTTATATAATAACTCTCGTAAACAAATGGTTTGCTAAAGCACTCCTTTACTAAAGAGTACAAGTAATAATTTTCTATTGAAATAATATAGTATATACTTTTATATTTTGAATTTCAACAAGATATAATGAATACAAAAAATTCATTGAAGTTTGTGTTTCTAGTGGGATTATTGGCAGCGACAATTGGATTTCTACCATTGGTGAATTCAAATCATGTCCTAGCCCAAACTAATTCAACAGGCAGTGCCGGCTCAATAAATATGACTATAGGAGATGATACGATGATTAAAAAAGACAATTATGCTAACCCTATGATGATGCAAGAACAGAAAAAATATGAAAAAATCAATGGAACATTAAACATGATGGAAACAATGTTTAAAGCTATTGGAGATAAATTTAATGTAACGTTACCACAGGCTATATCCACAGCCGAACAATCAGTAGGCAATGGTTCTTATGCAATGTCAGCCAATGGTGAGGAGAAAGACGGATTCCTAGTAATTTCGGTGGTATTAGGCTCCCCCGATATGAAATTTACTAAAGTATTAGTCGACCCAGGAACTGGTTTAGTCTTGCAGAAAAAGCCTCTTTCTATGATGGAATGGATGAAGATGATGCACTCTCAAGGACATGAAGACAAGGGAATGAAAGGAATGAAAGGTGAATATGGCATGGGAATGAAAGGAATGCATGATGAAGGATATGGTGAATATGGCATGGGAATGAAAGGAATGAAAGGTGAATGGAACCAGGGCTCAGGATGGTAGCAAGTCAATTTTTATAATCGTACAACCTTGACATTTTTTTATATCCTTCCTTTTTTGTTTAATATCAGTTCATGTCTGCATTGAAAGATTGCTTAAGAATGAGCTTTTACGTTTTGAGTGCATTTTAGAATTAACTAACGTTTTGAATTGATTAGATTAGTTTTGTCCACTAAATCACAGACATTATATTACGAAAATGATATGATTTTGAGGGAAGAATAAGAATGCCTACTCCTGACAAGAATGAGTTAAATAAGGTTAGTATAACATTTTCAGAATCTGAAATTGAGAAGATTTCAAAACTATATCAAACTGCTTTGGATTTAACAACCTCAAATGAAGACGTTCTTTTATATGATTCAAACATAGAAACTCCGAAATCAGACCTCATTAATAAAAAGCGCCAGGCATGGCATGATGTTCAAAATTATTTGGAGGAATTAGGAAAAAAATATAATTACGATCCTGAAAAATATGTAATAAACAAGATTACCAGGAAATTAGAACCTTACAAGCCAAAATTATGACCTTTTCGATCTCTCATATAGATCAATAGGTGCTACTGACAAATATGTCTATCATGAGGCCAAATACTATATTTATGTTCCCACATTAAGAACGTTTACGAATAAAATCGAATGCTAACTCATTAATGGTAGCATCTTTAGATGAAGCAGTTGCTTCCCTCACTAAAACTTTCTCTTAATTTTGTCCAGCAAAATCACAATCAACATCTGCAAGATCAGCTTTGATTTGAAGAGGACAGAGTTTTGATACGTTTCTTACAACATTTTGCTCAGAGATACACTCTGCCATCCTATCTCAGAATATTAGCTCTGTGATATTGGTCTTGAGATTAACTCAATTAGCTATTTAGAATTTAAATTCGACATGATAAGACAATACTATATTATGGTTTGTTCCCTGTCTCGTACAAAAATACTGAAAATGCTAAAGTGTCGGTATTGGTTATAAATATATAGAATGGTAAACATTCTATCAGCCGCTCATTGAAGATGACCCACTGAGCTGACCCTGTACTTCCGTGGATGGGTCTAGATCAGTTACCGCGGTACCGGTATTGAAAAGATCCTCTTTACGAGAAACTGCAAACGAATCAGAAAATTTTATGGAGTAAAGTAAATCTAGTCCTATATTGAGCATTTTTAAAATTGATACAAGATTTCTAAATTCCTATCCTATGCATACTTTTATTTCACAATTCCTGTTAGAATGCAAAATTCTTGAATAACAAAAAGAGGTATGCAGATGGATATTGTTGCTTTGAAGTGATTATAGATTTAAGTAGATTAACCAACTGATTCTTTCCATATTAAAGATTCAGCTTAGTCCTTTGAAAAATTGTTTATAATTTCAATAAAGCACCTAGTACCTTTTTTTAAGAGATCAAGATTTGTGAATTCATTTGGTGAATGCATTTTATTTGGCAAGATAGTACTACCTATACAAATCGAGTCTATGTTTAAGATTTCTTTAAAAACATACATAGGCCCAGTGCCTGATGAGGAGACATTCAAAACTACCCCATTAAATATTTTTGATGCAGATTCTACAATTAATTTTACAAACTTATTACTCAACGGTGTCCTAAAAGCCGGCTCACCGCTTAAATAATTTATCGTAACATCTTTTTCTGAATAACCTTTCGATCTCAAGTATTTTACCAATTTATTGAATTGTAATCTAGGATCCATATCAGGGACTAACCTAAAGTCTATCTTGACTGTAGCTGTCGAAGGAAGTATAGTTTTTACTCCTTTATTGGTATAACCTGTAATCAGTCCTGAAATATTACACGAAGGTTCTGTCGCAAGGGCTTTCTTTATCTCATAAGAAGATTGTCCCTTTATGAAACAAGAAATACCATATTCCTTTTTGAATGCTTCCTCATTGAAAGGTTCATTTGCTATTAACTGTAGTTCTTTTTCACTTAGAGGTGTTACTTCATCATACCATCCCTTAACGAGAATCTTCCCGTCATTTGAATTATAAAGCAAAGACAATAAATGAACTAACCTCCAAGCAGGGCTCTCAATTGCGACAGCGAGACTAGAATGGACATCTCGACTAGGCCCATGTACCTTAATTTCCAAATTCAGAATACCTTTTTGACCTAACGAAATTATTGCTCTATCATCTTTATCCACATAACCGCTTTCCCAAATTACCAAATCTGATTTGAATTTTTCCTTGAATTTTTGGACATATTTTAGCAAATTTGGACTTCCAATTTCTTCCTCACCTTCAATTAGAAATTTAATGTTGCAAGGCACATCCCCTGTCTCTTGCAATAGATATTCGACCGCCTTTATTCTGGTGATGAGTTCTCCCTTATCATCAGAAGACCCCCTACCATATATGTGATTGCCGATAACTTTCCCACTAAAGGGATCCTCGTTCCATTTTTCTATTGGGTCTACTGGTTGAACATCATAATGGTTGTAAAACAAGATTGTCCTTCCACTGGGATTTGATTTTGATTTAACCTCACCATAGACAATTGGAGGTATTCGACTCATAGTTCTACTTTCTATCTGTTCTTCTAAATCTAAGAATAAAAGGTCTGTTTGAATTCCAGCATTTTTCATCATGTTCGATAACAAGATCGAACATTCCTCCAGACCCTGATTGGTAGCAGAAATGCTTGGCTGCCTTATCAATATTTGCAAATCAGATATGAGATCATTCATTTGATCATCGGGCAACGAAGTAGGGAGTAATACATTATCCAATTAATTCATCTGTCTCCCAATAAACCACAATAATTAAAAAACCTTCCTTGTTCCCATTTCCCGGCTGACTCATTTAACACACATTATTATTTATTAAAATTTTGTTATTTGAATTATACGAAAATTTAACTAAACAAAAAGATAGAAAATATGAATATAACAAATGTTAAAGTTCTAAAGTAAAGGAGAATTATTTTTTGTTTTATCCCAAACGTGTTGAATGATTTCTGATACTGTTTGATATACATTCCCATTGAAATTCGAGTCCCACAATCTGGAAACGTATTCGCCGGGGGATGTCTTGTTTTCCAGTCTTTTTTCAATTATTCCAATAAATTCAGGTCCAAGCCCCAAATCTTTCAATCCTTTTTTGGCTACATGTAGATGAGTTTTTGCAGTTTCTGAAATGTTAAAATGAGTTTTAGAATTGTATCCAGTACGTATTACTGCTAGTCTCTCTTCTCGTATAGATGACAACGGCCTTAATGGCTTTCCTTCCAGAATTGAGCGATACAAAAACCCAATAAAAAACTCTATCATTGCCACAATTTCCTTTGGGGTTGGTTGAACAGACATTATTCTTGTTTCGACTCTGTAATAAGGAGAATTCAATCGTATCCTTAAATCATCATGTCTATCTTTTTCAAGACCAAAATAATCATTAGTATTATCGAGACCAGGCCTTGAAGCAATATAGTCCACATAATCTTCAATTCGATCCAAATATTTTGCTATGGCTGGAAATCCAGAATTTTGCTGTTCTGAATGATCATATAAATAAACTCTAGGTTCATAGAGTGAAAAGATTTTGCCTGCGAATAATCTACTATTTGAGCCTAGCAATATCGCTGAAGGTAATAAATTTAAGATATAATTAAACATGTACGTTGTGTATATTGGGTTTAGGCCTTGTAAATGTAAATGAAACCCCTGGATCGCAGTGGCAATATCACACGCCTTAAAATGTTGACCATCAATTTCGATTTTTGGAAGCTTCTTTTGCCATTCATAAATATTCAAATAACGCTCTTTTCTTGTTATAAACTTCCTTTTGAATATTTCAGGAGAAGGGTTGCCTCCAAGAAAAACTGGGATCACATTCGTATTTTTGTAGACTTTTTTAATTGCTACATTCAGATAATCTATGAAATCTTCAAAAAAAACATTCACACTTGACAAACCGTGCATAGAAATTGGGTCAGTTTTAACCTCAAATTGACACTTTCCATATTCATAATCTACATCATACTTTGAACTTAATTCACTTATCAAATTATGTGCATTTACGGGTAGTGACTTGTCATCTAGCAGGCAAATTTCAATTTCAACACCAACTCTGTAGATTTCGTCCAAACGTCGGAGGTCATCTTGAATTCTCCTTTTTAACCCAATAGTCTGGTCTGCCAAGATGTTATTCAAATTTGTTAAACCTATTTATGATATATACTATAAATTTCTTTATATAATTATTCGAGTAGAATTTATTGACATTCAGGTATAATATTAAAGAATATAGATCATATAGATCCGGTTAATAAACTATGGAAAACTTACCAGATGATTTGGTTCGCTGAGTATATCATTATTATTTGAAGGGATATTCCAAAGATTGTTCTTTTATCTAGATACAGAATACATTCGATAGATATATTCTATATAGCCATCTCCCCATCTAAATGTTATTTCAATCATCATCATGTACATTGATAAGTAATGCTTTTGTCCTATAGTTATCGAGTGTTACTTTCCTATGACATTTATAGCACAAAGTCCTCAGATTATTATCATTGTGTAGGAATTCCAATACGGTCTTTACTTTATTCTCTAATGTGTCAAAATTATATCCTAAAAAAGTGTAGTAAGATTTAGGAATGATATGGTCACATTCGAGCCAATTCCCAATTAACTTATTATGTCTTTTCTTTTTATTCAATTTCAATCCGCAAATCTGACAGGTGTAATTATCCCTTTTCAAAATACAATTTCGAACGTTACGCCAATAAAAATTCTTATTATACCATCTTGTAAACTCCACACTGCATTTCTTTGAACAATATTTTCTGAAAGGTTTACATACAAAGTTTTCACATCCTTTATTTCTGCATTTTTGATTGCCGTGCTCGTCTAATCTATCAAATTCATTAATGTAAACTATTAATCCCAAGATCTTTTTGGATTCTTGTTTGTTGGTAACAGAAGAAGTAACATTTTTCTCATTATCATCATTAGATATGTGAGATGTAGTAGGCAATGAGTCTAAGAAACTAAACGACTTACGGTGAGGTTTCTTTGACTTTTTAGTCCCTGATTTTCTATTTCCATTTCTCTTCCTTTTTTTGATTATCATTTGCTTTCTCCTTTATCAATAAATTGTGTCTAGTTGCTATTTGCTCAAGTCTTGTTCCTACTCAGCGGAATTTGGACATAACTATATAGTTATATAGGTCGTCGGTGTAACAACAACGGCTAACGGAGTAATATTAATTGAACTATAATATTTATTGATTTTGATTTTTCCATTTGGATTTTAGATAACAATAGGTGGTATTTGATGAGTAAAACGGATCTAAAAAGTTAATTTATTGAGATTATCATATGGAGTTGCGGCAAACAAATGAATGTTTTTAAGATAACTTTGAGACTGAGATTTACTGCAAGGTCTCAATAAATACTTAGGTGTTAATATTCAAATATTCGGAGCGCATGTATCATGAAATAAATAATAATCAATGCTGAGAGAGATGAATGAAGTGAAGATGATATTTATAAAATCAATATAAATTTTCACCGATTTAATATTTTGATATTATTATTTTGAATTTAGGAACTCTAACAAGTTTAAAACCAGCTATAAACATTTAAAAATACGTTAGAAAAATGAATATTTATTTAACTTGAAGAGTATAGGTCAGGATGTCTTTCCAAGCAAATCATTATTTGTAGTTACCTTTATGATTCTGAGTTTGACCTTTTCTATAATGATTGTAGGTGTTTATCTTTCGTCAATTCATCAGGGATATTCTTGTAAGACATGGCCCCTATGTCCTAACGGTTTTGGCTTTCCACCAAAAGAATATTTTTATGAACACTTTCATAGATTTTTGGGATTAATTCTAGCCATATCATTATTTTCATTTACCATATTTTCAATCATCAAGCTTAGAAACAGGAATTTCAGTATAAAACTTTCTATCGCATCGATTCTACTTATTTCACAAATAATTCTCGGCTGGGCAGTAATTGCAACAAAACTGCAGCCTGTTATTGTTGCTAGTCATCTTTCGACCGGAATCGCATTGTTTGGGATTTTGGTAGTTACTTTGATCTCATTGCAACACAGGATGAAATCATGAAATAATGGTTGAGGGATCTTAAACTAATAGTAGTAATTGACACGAATGAAGTAACTCATTTTGCTAAATTTTTGTAAGTTTAAACAGGTTTAACATATTAATTTCCATTCCAAACCTATCCTCATTTTTTTTCATGTACTTGTAAATTTTAAGCAGTTCTACAAAATCCTTCAGAATATTAAAATTTTGAGAAATTCGCTTTTTAATAAAATTATATACATTTGTGTAAATCTTAAATGTTGACAGTACTTGTGCAAAATATTTCTCTTTATCGTATAAGTTGTCAACGAATAGCTGAGCACAAATGGTAGAAGGAATGATTCCTTCACCCAAAAGAGCATATACGGTACCTATAGATTCTCCTACGCCAATAGTTTTGTTTCCATCATCAAATGGAAGACACTTTGAGGGAGGTGTAATCCTAACAGGTCTACCTACTTTTTTGATTACTTCGCATGGATACCTTTTCATAAAAGTATCCATGAAAACATGAGTTTGTTTCCTTCTAAAGTCGCCTGATCCTATATGTGCATATCCATTACCCAAAGGAAAGTACCAAAAGTAGCCCGACAATAATGGAAATGCCTTTAAGTAGAAATCATCAAACGGCACCTGATCATACTTTACCTTGTATTGAATACATGGTATCCACAATTCGTCTTTTAACTTGGGCAAGTAATGTCGGTGAAATCCAGTGGAATCTATAATCAAGTCAAAATCTTGTTCAAGACTTTTCTTAGTTGGAACTTTTTCAAATACAATATTAGTCCCACTAATCATATCTTGGATTAGTTTTAATTTATCATAGCTTATCATACCTTTCAAATGGATGTCAATTGTATTGTCAGAGTCGATCCCATTCCCTATATCGACTTTCATCGTTTTTCCATCGTGCAAAACATAATCGTCAAAATTTAGGCCACATACTTTGGCATAGTCCCTCATTACATTATCGCATGTAGCCCAGGCGCATACAGCATCATGCTCTCTTTCTGGCATTCTTTCAAAACCTTGCACTTGTACATCGTGCAGATCACTAAGTTGATTCATTAAATATGCACCTGCGACTCCTATCCCAACTACAGCAATCTTCATAGTATCAGAACATATTCCATATGACAAATAAATTGATTTCATTGACCAACATGCAAATGGATATGATTAAAAAGATCTCGAGTAAGTAATCTAATAATGGTTGCAAATAACCCCTCCAAACCAAAAAAAAGGAAAATGCCTGGTCCATTGAGGGTTGGCATCACATTAATGATCCTTGGAGCAATTCTTGTGGGATTCGGAAGTATATCTCAACGAGAATCCGTTTCTATTTATGGGTTTATAGTGGTCGCCTGTGGGTTTTTCTTATATTTTGTGTCTTATTACTATCTAGACAGGCTGCAGAAACGAAAAACGAATAATCCGCGCTAGAAATCATCAGGATGGATCTGAATATTAACAGTAGATTTTAAAAACAATGAATGCTAGTAATTTGGGATCTAGAAAAATAATGGATGATATTTTATTTAAGAAATTTTATAGTAAAAGCATGGGTATCTCATTTTTTTACAATGCCTCCCTACGACCCCAGGATGATTCCTCAAGTGAAGATGATTCCACATATAGCCTGAATTTGAAAAATGAAGATTTACAATTTAATTTAATTAAATTGTCGACTGAAGCAAATGTTGGGCTAAAAATTTTTGGGTTGGAAAAGGGGCTGAAATCATCACTTGGTGAAGTAGAAATCTTAATAGAGGAAGTAAAAACCCAATCGTTTGAGATAAATGGCGATAAAGCTGCATATACAACTAGTATATTTCCCTCTGAGTCAGGAAATATCAAGATTAGACGCTTCCTTGTTTCCCATGATGGCCAAGGATATCTTCTGGCATTTCAAAATAAGGTCGAACAATTTGAATCTGAAGAGAGCCAGGAAACGTTTGATACAATAATTGATACTTTTAAATTTTTAAAGTGATTGTTGATTTACGAAATTGGTAATTCGATCAAATGTTTCAAAGAAAAAGAATGAGTCTGTCTGAGGCTAAGACTTTAATTATCAGTCTAGTTAAAAATTACAATTCACTAGCATGAAAATAAATTGATACTAAAAGAACTTAATACCAACAAAATTTGCAACATAATTTTATTACTTATTAATATGCTGTTTGGAACTAAAAATATTTGTCATTTAAGGAGGTAATGTGACTACTACTAATCAGATATGACTGAATTATCTTGTTATCAAATTAATCGTATCAATATGCAACTGAAAAATGGCCGAAAAGTACTTTCAACTTGTAATTAGTAGTGTATCAAAGCGGTTGTCTAAGTAATATTTTTATCGGTAAAGCCAAATAAACAAGGCAAATAAATAAGGCCATTCCGAACTGTAGTACAAGAGAATTAAATTGGAAGACATTTCGAAATGCTAGCCCAATAAATAACCTGGAGTGATTATTCAAGATATATTGCGGGTTTAAATGGTCTAGAGAACCTTGCCTTATTTTTAGGATCATAAATCTTAGCGTCTTGCTCGTAGTATACTTTGATACATGTCTCTTGAATTCCAAATTCAGAGATCAGCAATCCAATTCCATCCATTAAAGCGGTGTATTCATCAAACAAGCCAATGTTAATCCTTCTTTCTTGTTCTGTAGGAGATAACGAAAGGATATCCTCATTTATTTTCTTTATGAAATCTGTATTACTTTTCACAAAATTCTTATGGTCAATAGAAAGTGTTGGATCTGAAAGTAATGATTTCATGATGAGTCCAAAATTCTTAGTATTAGAATTTGTCACCAGATCTAATACTTTACCATACAGGATCTTTTTGTCGTTTGAAGATAAATATATATGAATATTTTTTAGTTGTGTATTTTTTGTCACCCTCAAAATTTTGTGCAGGTCATCAAGAATATTTGAAATCTCCTGTTCAATTTCATTAGTAACTGGATTTACTAATTCATTTTTAAAGGACGGCCAGCCATCTTGAAATATAGATCCTTTTTGAGGTTCTAATAATTCCCAAAGCTCTTCGGCAAGAAATGGACAAAAAGGAGACAACATTTTTATTCTTGCTCTAAAAAAATATGAAATGACAAAAAGATCGGTATTATTATCGGACCTTCTACTAGTCCTGGATTCCTTCCTTTTCTTGTACCATTCAAAATCTTTATCCATTAAATAAAGAACAGTATTTAGGGCATCTCTTATTCGCAATTCTTCAAATGAATTCGTCATATCTTTTATGATGGAGTTTACGCGGTGCACCAACCATTTATCCTCCCATTCTAAATCAACAAGATGTTTAGAAAAGTCATCGTTTATGAGCTTTAGATTTATACCAGCATTTTGTCTAGTTATTAAATCTTTACCAAAATCATAGATTTCGTTTAGCCTCGAATATATACCCTTTAAGGCTGAAAAAGAAAAATCAACATCTTGTAATAATTCTCCCAAAGCTAACATAGCGACTCGTATGGAATCTGCATTAAATTGCTTGATAGTACTTCTCAAAGGTATTATGTTGCCCATGGATTTTGACATTTTTTTTCCATCCATTAAAACAGAGCCGTTGACAACTATTTGCTTTGGCCATAAGGATTTTGGAAAAATAATTGCGTGATTAAAAATAAAAAAAGATAAATGATTAGGTACCAAGTCTCTGCCTGAATGCCTGGAATCAAGTGGATAATAGTATTTGAATTCTTCATGAATTAGTTTGGAAACTTGCAAAAACTCGGTTAACATAGATTTATCCGAATTAGGATCACTCTCTATGGTACTGAAATCTTTTGAGACATTGTCGTTTTCGTCAAGGGCAAGGAAATAACCAGACTTTATATTTAAGAGGACATAATCAAAAAATGAATTATCAACAATATCGGAAAATTTTTCAAATTCATTTAAATTGACATATTTGGCAATAATATAGTAAGTCATGTAGATAACAGAGTCAGACAAACTCTCGACTATCCAGTCTTTGTCCCATGGTAATGGTGTACCTAATCCAGTTTTTCTCGCACAAGCTCTAACCTTAAGCCATTCAAATACGTTATTGAATTCTTTAATTATTTCTGATGGTATTACTTCCATTCTGTTCAAACATTCAAGTGCCAAGTTTTTCCATTCAGAATTACCGTAGTTTAGGAACCATTGATTATTCAATAATTTGACATAGCACAATGTCCCACATCTACAATAAACAGGTTTGTTAGTCATTTCAAAAAAAGGAACGGATTCATGCAAAGCAATCAAACGGTCTTTGACTAAATCTTTGGCCTTTGAAACAGGCATTCCTGAGTATTCAAAAGTTCCCTTATTCATTTTACCTTTATAAAATTCTATTGAATATAATTCTGATGTTGCCTTCTCTAAATTTGGATCGCTTTGATTTGATATATCATATTTTTCTAGCAATACCCTAGCAGGTATTAATTCATGACCATCAAAATCTTGATTTGCCCTTGCTGTAAAATGTCCACCTTTATTGGTAATAGTTTTATTATCATCAATGTTAGAAGATAACAGGTCAACTGGTTCTTGGGCTTTAGAATCTATTATTACAATAGGGACAATTTTTTCAGAATTCAAAACAGCAGGATAATCTCGTGATAGTTTTCTAAAATCCAATAGGGCTTGCATATCAAATGGAGCATGCGCAGGAACAGACATTACTATTCCACTACCTTCGTCTAGAGTGACAAATGTAGCAGGAAGAATTGGAACGAATCGGTTAGTTAGAGGTGATTTAACCAATGCACCTATCAAATCTTTGCCCAAAAATGTCTTTGTTATTTTTATAGAATAATTCAGATGTTCCAATTTCTTTGCTGCGGGTCTGCTTAATATCCAATTTTCAGTATCATCGACAAGTACGCGAGCATACTCTTCGTTGGGATTTATCCAGAGATTGGTCACCCCAAAAATGGTTTCGGGTCTCAGTGTAGCCACAGGTATTATTATGTTCTCGTTTTTAAGCTTGAATTTAATAAGAGAATATTCTGTGAATGATGGCTCAACATCACCCAAGGTATCATGTTGACTAACGGGGTTTGAGTCATTAGGACACCATCCTACCGGATGAGAGCCCTGTTCTATTACCCCGTGTTTTTTAAGAGTTTCAAATTGCCAAGAAATAAGCTTCTTATATACAGGATCAATGGTTGTAAATTCTCGTCTCCAATCAATAGAATATCCCATCTCCTTCATTCCAGCCTTTATCTCGTTATGAAAATATTTGGCTATGTGAAGAGGATCTCGAAAAGTATGTATATCTTGGTTACTGATTCCATATATTCTTCTGAAATTTTCTATTAATTCTTTATCTCCTGCCTGTACTCTCTTTGCCATCCCAAGAATTGGAGTACCGGTATAATGAAAAGCCATTGGAAAAAGTACATTAAATCCTCTCAACCTTTTGTATCTGGCATGCACATCTGCTATAGTGTAAGTTCTTCCGTGTCCAATGTGTTGGGGTGAGTTAGGGTATGGATAAGCAACTGTAATAAAAAATTTCTTTTGACCTGCATTTGGATCCGATGTATATATTGCATTTTGCTCCCAAATACGTAACCATTTGCTTTCGATTGAATTCCAGATATTGGTTTCCATTTCTCCATCTTATCCTCGTTTAGACGACATGGTTACGTCGATATCAAAATTCTTAACACGTTTATCAAATACCATTATTTTTGGGTGAGCGTTCATAATAGCCTCAGATTTCCAGAAAAAAAATTGAGCAAGCAAAAGATTTGATAGGGTTAAAAATATCACTTGAACAAAATCCGGAAAATTTATTTTCACAATTCTAAAAAATTT
>DATEIH010000078.1:0-11720 GCA_035279165.1 Candidatus Nitrosocosmicus sp.
ATTAAAATACTTGAATGTAATTAATCCAGTAAATTATCGGTTATATTAATTAAAGTAATACATTTACGCTGTTATCTGGAACAGATTATTTTTATTGCACTAAATAAACTCATAATCTAGAATTAAAATACGAATTTCTTCTGAAATAATTTTAGCTAGGAATAGATATACTGCCTATCAAACGATGGGCTTGCAACGTAGAAGCCAAATGATTGATATGAAGATGCTGTAATTAATGATTAATCCAATAAATTAATAACAGTATATTCACTAATTTGACAATTATTATCTAAAACGATATTATGAGGATTTTCCAATGAAGATTTAGGACATAGTAAGAATGGATCTTGCTAGTTAAAAATCGTAAATCATAATCATTTATTAGTTCATGAGTATTATGTGCTTTTAAATATTTTTTCTAAATTGGTAACGTATTAATATTTGAATCTGAATACCACATCGTGGATTAATATTGGAATGCGATAATATGCAGTGTTTTAATAATATTGAAAGGTTCAATCAAAAATTTAAAAATTAAATAGAATTTGTGTTTCAAAAGAAATATTGAATATTGTTCCTTCTGACGTAACTCATAAGGGCTATATTTGATGTTATATAACATGAATGATACTATAAGAGAAATAGCTACAGAATTAGACAATCAGATGAGAGGAGGACAAACTATTAACAGAAATCTCACGACCGATGAGATAAAAATGATCCACGAATTTGTAATCTCCTACAACAACACTATCGAGATATTTCCATTTCCTCTAAAGAGGAGATAATAACAAGTGGAATTACCAATTGACTACGGATCCCTTGGAAAAAGTCAGATGTTGTTTAGATGTACGGTAACAGTTGGATGATCTAACGAAATGGCACAACAAAGCAAATGTTTGATGTGTAATAAGGCGATTAGTAATACTATAAAACCCATTATAGATGAATCCAAATGCTTATATTTTGACAATCAAGATTGCTTAATTCTCTACAAGAGGTTTTCGAGGATCTATGGCGAATTATTTTCTACCTTTCTCCAATTATGAGGCCAGATTTGGTCTATTGTACTTCTTGATACCTTATAAAAATAGCAGCCTTGTGAATAAAGTCAAATACATTTGATTATCGGTTACAATTATTGATAAAATAATGAAATTGATCCATTATATTTGATAATGGCAACACTAGGTGTAATCTACAGGTGAACCCGAAAATTGTCAAAAGCAATATCTTTGAATATCATCATTTGTAGGAATAAATAGATAATGTCTATTGTTAATCTCCAAGAAACGTAATACGAGTACACGAGATTGAATCGAAAAAGAAATAAATGTCATTGATTTAGTCTCAATATTGTCTGACATTTACAAATCTGTAATTTATTTTTTCAGGATATAAGATACATATACCATTTTATTATTAGATTTGGATAATTTGTATTGAGAAATTTTTATACCAAAGTAATAGATACTAAGGTATAAGGTAACTATGCCCTTGTAGTATAACATGGATCTACCAATTCGCAACACCCCAGTTTAAAAAATAACCTTACTTAATTTCTAAAATAAAATTAAGGTTAAAATACTAGCCTTTAATTTCTATTATTGATTGAACTCTTCTATAGTAAAATATATATTTGAAAAAAGGCAAAAACTTATAACTATTTCAATAATTTCTTTTATACTTTTGCTATTTTGTGACAATTATCTAAGTTCTTCTTTAGATGTAATGAGCGATAAAGTAAAAAATCCAGCCGGTTTGATCCTATTTGCTAGTATTTTAATTGTTAGTATAATTTTTAGTTATTTTGTCTTGGAAAGGATCTTTGAATTGTTAGAGAAGAAAAGTTCAATTTTTTCTAAATATAGAATGGTATTCAGAATAATGCAAATTTCCTTGTACTCGCTATCATTACTGTTATTAGTAGATTTATTCAGTGATTTTAAATACTATACGATCAATCTAAACCTGATAGTTCTTGTAAGCTATGGTTTTAGTTTATCTATTAGTTTGTTGGCCAGTCTGAAACTATTCTCGTGGTATAGAGTAAATAAAAGCAGATTTGTAATCTTGTTTGGCCTAACTTTATTTTTTATTTTTATAAATAGTCTATTGTCCTTATTCCTATTTGAGGTACTTTTAATAGAGAAACCTTCAGAATACGACATGTCCACTCCAAATATATTTGATTTTGAGTGCGAGGAAAACACGATTAATTGTTACCTTAAGGAAAACTTACTTTTACTACAAAATTACTCTTTAGCGATTTATTTTGTTCTATTTTGGATATGTACAATATTCTTACTACATCATCATATTAATAAAATAGGAAAGATAAAATTCTTTACTCTAGTTGCATTACCTATAATCTTATTTTATTTTCAATTTGTTTATACTTATGAAGATTTTTTTACAATAAGTGATGAGTTGAGGTTTGATGAAAATATAGCATTTGCAATCCAGCTTTTCATAGCAACTCTCCTTACAGCGGCTTGTGGAATTTTGTTTGGATTGGGTTTACTATCAATTGCTAATTTGTTAAAGATATCGATACAAGTTGAGAGATTTCTTAAAATAGCGGCTGTAGGTGTAGTAACCTTCTTTATTTCTGCTAATGCCACGGTTGCCTCTGGTGGAATGCCGCCGTTTGGTGTACCCAATCTAATCTTTCTTCCATTTTCATCAATTTTGATTTATGTAGGTGTATTCTATTCTATTACTGCGATAGCAAATGACATAAGTATAAAAAAGTTCATTAAGAATTCTACATTTAATGAATTAAAAATCATGGGGAATCTAGCAGAGTCTCAGATGCTGGATGACATGAAATTAAGAGTCTTGAGCATGACAAAGAAGTTTTCAAGTGAATTACAAGAGAAGAGTAATTCAGATGAAAGTAGTTCTGAAGATAACATGAAGGATTACTTAAACGATGTGATTGATATTTATACTAAACGGAAACAAAACCAGATTTAAGTATACGCTTTTATTTTTTCAACGAGTTCATCTATCTTAATGGAAAATGGATGACTGGGCAATTCACTAACCGTCAGGTATTCTCTTTCTTTGAATTGTATATCACAATAACAAGGAATTTCAGCCAAGGTTCCAACTTTAACTGCTCCTGTGATAGTATTGTTAACCATACTGGTAACTTTCTGTATATTTTGATAATCCACATTAGTCGCAAATTCATGAACATTATTCTTATGTGAAGGAATGCAGTATCCTGATACTCGATTCAACAATAATTTGCATACAGATCCACTCTCAATCAGAGAGGAATAAATTTCATTAATCATTCTAGCGGTTCCTTTCAAATCTAAATCACCCATCTTCAATATTAATAATACTATGTCAGATACTACAATAGAATTTATAGACCAATATCTAATACCGGGACTGGTATCCATTATAATAAAATCGGCCTCTCTTCCTACAAGTACCTCCTCTCTCATTGAGATAAAGTTCCTAAATTGCTTCAGTTTTTGCTCCTTGTCGCTATTTAAATTTCCTTCTAATTGATAAATATCCTCCTTCCCACCCTTAGAAAGCCCTAAATATAATTCACCTTTAAACTTGGGTTTCAGATAGGGTTTGGCATCAATCATGATATCATCTATACTGGCATTCCCCATCAAATAGTCATTAATCCAAAAATGAGGTTCGACATCGAAATAGGAATAAAGACTTGGTGCATAAAAATCTAGGTCTAACAAATAAACAGAATAACCCTTTGATGCCAGTAAAAACGAAAAATTGGTAGCTATGGTTGTTTTTCCTGTACCACCCTTATAAGAATGGAATGAGATGCATTTCCCCAATTAGATTTTATTAATCCGTTCAATTAATAAGAGTTTTGAATCTTTTATTTGTCATGCTAGCTAAACGAAATGACGTTTCTAACTGATCCCATAAAGTTTTCGCATCTAACAATATGTTTTAAAAAATGCATTAATACTATAGTGAAACTTTACAAGATAGATTTCCTAACTGATTAAGAATCAACTGAAGGTCCGTTTATCATATAGCATATTTCATATTAATAATGCCATTTTTAATGGATAATCAATTTTTCATCAAATACTCAAACTTTCTTTAGAAATTAAATGATATTATTTCTGTGATCTAGAGCGTTGCGAATTGGTAGATCAATAAAAAATGTAGATCCTTTATCGATATTCTTGTACGCCCCGATTTTTCCTGAATGTTTTTCAATTATTATTTTAGATATATAAAGACCAAGTCCAGTTCCAAGTTTATCTGTAGTAAAGAACTTTGTAAATAGATTATTGAGGTCTGCATCCTGGATTCCTATTCCGCTATCTTTAACTTCTATGTGAAGCAGATCTTGATTTCTTGTTATAGAGATTAGTATTTCTCCTTTTATAGTAAATTTAAATGAATTACTCAATAAATTATCCAAGACTTCCGTCATTCGTATTTTGTCTGCATTTATGATCAAAGGTTTCTCAGGATAATTGAAACCAAATTTAATTTTCTTTCTATCTGCTTGTATCTGATAATCAGATATCAATTCGGTAACAACTTTGACAACATCAAAATCATCCGTTTTTAAGGTAAAAATGTTGTTTTCCATTCTGGCATAATCTAAAATATTGTTGGTAATTAGATCCAGCTTTCTTGCATTTCTAGCGATTATCTTAAGGAGATCGTTTTTCTCGTCAGTGCTCAACCGTGTGTTAGATTGAATCATTTCAGAAAATCCAAGTATTGGTTGTATCGGGCTTTTTAATTCATGCGCCATTATTCTCATAAAATTATTGTTTGAAGTACTCTTTGTAGCCAATCTTATTGACAGTGCTTTTACTTTTTTCTCCAAAATCGACTGTTTCCACAATGACTCGAAAATAGCTGCGTTATACCAAACCAATGATTCTCTCATTGTAAGAACGTTGAAGTAAACAGGTTGATTTTTTTGCTTATCAAATTTTACCTCAGAAAATGCTGATATGTGCTTATCCATCACGGAAAAGAAATAATGAATCTTGCTTTCGGGCAAATAGTTGATAACCGATGATAAATCCGGTTCGGATCCAAACTTCTTAAGCAGATCTATCCTTTTTCTCTTTTTGGGTATAATTATTCGAGTTGAATGTACTGATAAACTTTTCCAATCCTTGGAAGAAAATAAAGACTCCATATTTTCACGAAACAAATCGAAGATTCTTGAGGAGGAAAAAAATAACAATAGGTCCTTGCGGCAATTTTCCATCTCACCCAAAAGGATTTTCTTGAAAATAGTCTCATCTATTATGATCTCTGAAGGATCAAATTTAATTTTTCTTATCTCATATAATGAACGTTGAAGTAAATCGCTCGAATGAATACTCCATTTAATCCGTTCTAGCCCCATTTCGTCAATACTATCGCCATAAACTCGTTTTAATCGACTATGAAATATGAAACAATTCTTGTGATGAAAGCGCCTTCCCGATGGCGAATCCCTTTCGACATGCAAGTCACTAAGATACTTAATTAACTTTCCACATAAGTAACAAGAGTATCGGAGATTCTCGATTTTACCTACTGATGTATCATAATTTGGAAGTCCGGATATAAATATCAATTTACACAATTTATTAAATAAACTTATCTGGTAAACTCCGTTACCAATAACATCTAAATATAATCAACCAGTCATCTTTTCTTAACTATGGCAGGAAAACCTTACTTCTTTAACTTTGTTGAATCATCAAGTACTAAAAAAATTCAAAACTTGACAATTGATCCACAAATTCTTATAGATAGAATGAATATCGAAAAAAACGCATCTGCCAGAACTTATCCCACTGTACTAATTCTTACAAAAAAGGCAGATATAGAATCTGATTTAGTAGGTATTCAATTACTAAAAAATGGGATTGATTATGTTAAGATAACTGAAGAAGACATCCCATTGAATTTCGGATTCAGTTTTGAAATCATAAAGAACGAAAAATCACTCCTTTATCTTCGGAATAGACGTATCAATCCTAGAAATATAAAAATTGTATTGTTCAGATATTTTGATTTGAAATTCTTGAATTATTACACTGGAATTTTTCAAGCATTTTTTGCACAGCAGTGGTATCAAGCATTCAACAGTCTTCGTATAACTCTCGATTCGGAGTGGATAAACGACCCACAAAGAACGTTTGACGCCGAGAATAGATTAAGGCAGCTTGTTACGGCTCAAAGAATTGGCCTTAGCATCCCGGAAACCTCAATTACGAATTTGATATTGGAAGGCAAGAAGTTTCTTAAAAGATATCCTAAGTCTATTATGAAGGTCCTACATCATCATGAAATCATCTTAAAGCAAAGGTCATTTAGATTTCTCACAAAGAACATGGAATTAAATCACCTTTTGTCATTTGAGGATCTTGTATATGCACCAGTTATTTTTCAGAAAAAAATAGAAAATGAGTCGGAAATTAGAGTAACAGTTGTAGGAGACAAGATTTTTAGTTGCAAACTTTCTATCAAGGACAAAAACAAATATTCAGATTTGCATAAAATAAGGAAAAGTAAAATAGTATTTGAAGAAATTAATCTCGGTAAAAGAATGGAAAAGCTATGCATTAAACTAAATAGAGAATTAGGATTACTAGTTTCAAGCATAGATTTTGTACAACATAAAAATGGAGGATTATTTTTCCTTGAAGTTAACCCAATAGGTGATTGGTATTGGATTGAAAAGCATACTAATTTACCAATTACAAAATCTATGTTTGACTTCATGAATGGTATATTGATCAAAAGATAAAGAACTTGATAAAGGCATTTTATTAAGGCAAGAAAACTATCTCAAATTCCAATTGAAAAGTGAGAAGATTACCAAAAATTCGATAGCATTGAAATTTAGAAATGTAAAAATATTTTAGTTGGTATAACAATCAATAAAATATTCTATAATGGGAAACAATATCATAGTAATCGATGATGATATAGGAACAGCACTATTCTTTAAAATTTGTCTAGAAGATGAGGGATACCAAGTTAATATTTACAATGATCCGAATTCCCTTTTGGAAGAATTTGAACCTGGAATCTATGATCTGCTTATAACCGACATACGAATGCCTAGAATAAACGGTTTTGAATTAGCTAGCAGGATTAGAATAATGGACAGCAAAATTAAGATTTGCCTAGCTACTGCTTTTGAGGAATATTATGAATCCATTATAAAAACGTATTCTGATTTAAGTTTTAATTGCATAATCAGAAAACCTATTAATAAAGATAAATTTTTGGAGATTATAAAAAACAGGTTGAGTGAATCTAGTTACAGGTAATTTATTACAATCAGCCTTCTAACTAGAAAATTTTCAAAATATCCTAGTCCGTCCTTTCTATCTTGAATCCTATACGAACCTCCACCTGATACTCGATTTGCTGATTTTCATCCAATCTAAAGGTAACTCTTCCCATTTCACCCCATTGAATATTCTTGACGGTTTTAGACGCTTCCTTAAATGCATTGTTGACAGCTTCATTAATTCCAGTTGGTGAAGTACCAACTATTTCAATATATTTGTAAACCATTATTGATTTTAATTTTCCTCACATAAAAATATAATTAAAATTCTACAGTCAACAGATTCATTATGGTCTTTATCTAAAAAATTTCCAAGATTAATGATTATTAATCAATAAAAGTCACATTCACCATTAATCGAGGTTGCTATTTTTTTACCTAGTAACTTTCTATGATCTTTTTCAAAATATGACGGTGACATTTATTTATATTTTCTGGTTCATAACAAAGTAACACAACGTCATTCCTTCTTGAATAATCTTTTATCCATTTAATGTTAGAAATGGCCGGCATAATATTCATTTCTTTATGATACAAATCTGTATACTCGTTAATATTTAATTCCTTGTGTTCAAGCTTATCAGTCAAATCCTTTGATGGTGATAAATCATAAAACCAAGCGTCCGTCTTATTCTGTAGTTCAAAGGGCAGTGTAGACGAAACAGCAATCTTGTAGAAATCATCCTTATACCTTGAAAGACTGGAAAATGAATCCGTATATATGGTCACGAAACTAAATATCTTGAAGTCATTAAAATCATTTTTGATGTTAAATAAAAGTATTGATAGATTCCAGGAAATAAAAATGTTTTATTATTTAAATACCTGTTTGAGGTTTATGTCTATTTAGGTAATGTCAAGTAGATATGCTCATCCCGAAGTCTTAGTTGATACAAGTTGGACTGAAGATCACTTAAAAGATCCGAATGTAAGAATTGCGGAGGTGGACTATGATCCAAAAGCAAACTACGATTTGGGGCATATTCCAGGCTCTGTATTATTTGATTGGAAGAAGGATATCAATGACCCCTTGAATAGGAACATAATTTCAAAAGAATCATGTGAAGAATTACTAAAAAAATCAGGAATAAACCAGGATACGACTCTAATACTTTATGGAGATTTTAATAATTGGTTCGCTGCATTTGCTTTTTGGGTTTTTAAGTACTATGGCTATAACGATGTGCGAATAATGAATGGGGGCAGGAAAAAATGGCTTGAAGAGGACCGATCTATCGATAAAACAATCGCAACTTATCCAACAGGTAATTTCAAGGCATCTAACCCTGATGAGAAAATAAGAACATACTTAAATCATGTGTCAGATTCGCTTAAAAACAATCAAAGCATCTTGGTCGACGTCAGGTCGCCAGCAGAATTTACGGGTGAAATAACAGCACCTGCTGAATATCCTACCGAACATGCCCAAAGAGGAGGCCACATTCCTGCGGCTATTAATGTACCATGGGGAAAAGCAGTTAATGAGGATGGAACGTTCAAATCCCCCGAAGGTTTGACGAAACTATACACTGAAAATGGCATCCATCCAGAAAAGGAAGTAATTGCATACTGCAGAATTGGAGAAAGATCATCACATACTTGGTTTGTACTAAAATATCTTTTAGGCTACCCAAATGTTAAGAACTACGATGGTTCATGGACAGAATGGGGAAATATGATTGGTAACCCGATTGAAAAATAGATTATTCTATTTTTCTTAATCTTTTATTTTTTTAATAATTATATTGAATAAGTAATTATTGCCAGAATGTGGTAATAAAGACTGCACTGGGTTTTTCTCTTGCACAATTTCAACAATTTCTTGTTTGTTTTGATTAGCCCAACGTAATAATTCAAGATCAGCAGTGGGATCATCAGATACCAATCTTATAATATCTCCAATTCGCATATTTTTTAACATGAATTCGTCCAATTTTGCCAAAGTGGCGGAACATTCAGTTCCTAATTCAAACATATGGAAATCAGGAAATGATTTAAAGCATTTCACATTGAATTTTTTAATTTGTAACTCAATCTCGTCCTTAGACTCCTCGATAGTTTTTAGCGATTCAAGCCTTTTGAGGTTGTCTTTAGTTTTGATCTTTGCAATCCATCCATGTTCAAATGGAGAATCATTAACAATCTTTGGACTATCAATGATTTCTTGATTTATTTCCGCAATTTTTCCAGATACAGGAGAACGAATTATTCCAAAGTATTTTAAACTCTCAATCGTACCCAAGCTTCTATTTCTAACTACATCCGTACCAACAGGCTTTGTCTTTAATTTGAGTATCCTCCCGGCTATATATGAATATACAGGAGTTACGCCTACAAGTACCTGCTTTAAGTCATTTTTTTTATCATCCGGGTTATCTAATGATTTTATCCAAGTGAAGTTATCAAGATCGTAAAAACAATTGACTGGAAATACGCAATTTTCAATCTTGTCGCTTAGCATATTCATTATTGCACATAACTAAAGGAAATGTTTCAATATAACAGTAGGCATTTCATTTTACGGTCACTGATTTGGCCAAATTTCTAGGATAATCTGGATCAACTTGTTTCTTCAATGCCAAATAGTATGACATCAGTTGTAACGGGATAATTTCAAGAATTGGATAAAGATAGCTTTTAACATTAGGTAATTCCACATAAAGATCATATACCTCGTTCATTTTGTTTGAAATTCCAATTATATATGCTCCACGTGCTTTAATTTCATTAGAACTAGAAATAACGTCCTGATATGTTTCGTCGGTTGGGTTTAAGACAATGACTACGGACTCTTTGTCAATTAACGCTAGGGGTCCATGCTTTAACTCGCCTGCAGCAATACCCTCTGCATGTATATAAGCCAACTCCTTAATTTTTAGCGACCCCTCTAAGGCAATCGGATAATGTATTGACCTGCCCAAAATGTATATATCTTTAATATCGGTATTCAGTGATGAAACAAGACTCTGAATAATATCATCCGAGTTCAAAACCTTTTTTACCATCAGTAGTAAATCCCTTTGGTTAATTTCATCAAAAGGCATTTGATCCCTTGATAAGATATTGACGACTTTATATATTATCATCAATTGACCCATAAAACTCTTTGTGGCAGCAACTCCTATTTCAGGGCCACAATTCAGGGCAAGAACCGAATCACTCATTCGTGCCAGTGATGAAGTAGGTACGTTCACAATTGAAAGAATTTTAGCGCCATTTTCCTTAGCTTTTTTTACTGAATGTAAAACATCAGCAGTTTCACCACTTTGGGAAATGGCTATTACAACTGAATTGGGCTCTAAGTAGTCCGAAGAATATTGAAATTCGCTTGACATAATTACCTCGGTTTTTATCTTTGCAAATTTTGAAAGAAGTTGCTTTCCCAGCAAACCAGAGTTATAGCTTGTTCCGCTACCAGTGATATAGACATTGGAGGCGTTTCTTATGAATTCGCAAAAATTTTGAAAATTATTGAATTCTTGAAATGGTTTCAATAGAGTTAATGACTGTTCATGAATTTCTTTTATAGTATGATGTGCATACTTTCCTTTTTCAGTGGATCCTAGTTCCCAGGCAACCTGAGTGATAGGTCTAGTTACATTTTGATCATACAAATCAAATATACGATAAGTATTATGATCGATTATTACAATATCCCCATTATCTAGAAAAACAGATTTATCGGTATATTTCAAGAAACCTAATACATCGCTAGATAGAAACACAGCACCATCAGAAATTCCTACTATCAAAGGTTCATCGAATCTTGCACCAGCAATGACACCGTTATCGAAAATAGCAACAAAGGCAAAAGAACCCTTAAGAAGCTGACAAGTTTTCATCATAGTTTCTTTCACGTTAGAATTAGATTCTTGGTAGCATTTTTCCAATATATGAGCAATAACCTCACTATCAGTCTGGCTTTTAAAAATATGACCATCTCTAATTAGATCTGTTTTCAATTCTTGGTAGTTTTCTATTATTCCGTTATGAACTACAGCGATTTTGGACGAACATGAATAGTGTGGATGAGCATTTTTATCATTTACGCTTCCATGAGTTGCCCAACGGGTATGTCCTATTCCAATTTCTCCTGGAAGTTTATTAAGATCCATTTCCTTATCAACCTCCGCAACTTTTCCTACGCCCTTACTAACTAAAATATTTCCGTCATTTAGGGTTGCAATTCCGACGCTGTCATAACCTCTATACTCCATCTTTTTTAAGCTCTCAACTAACAATGGAGCGGCGGACACTATCTGGCCACTGTACCCAATAATTGAACACACAACTATTCTGAAAAAAAATCGTTTAAATCCTTTATTAAATATAAGATCTTTCCGTTATAAAAAAAGATATAATCAACTAAGAAAATTTGTTCACAGTTGTTATTATA
>DATEIH010000079.1:0-2755 GCA_035279165.1 Candidatus Nitrosocosmicus sp.
TGGTAAATTTCTTTAATTTCTGCCCCATGATCTTGTTTATATACTTTATATTTCTGACGTATTCTTTTGAGTTGTTTTTCATCGATTTGTAATTTGTCTACATTTTTTTCTACTATTTGATAAAGTTGTTCGATATAATCCAAATATCTCGATATTACCTTTGACATTTGTACATTATGTTCTGTTTTATCAGAGAACATAATATCTCTAGCTCTGTGATAAACTTCGGGCATATTCTTTGGTAGACTATCGATGTTTTTTGGATAATTTTCCACGATGTATATTCTTTTATCCCTTTTTGGCGAAGCTGCTATAACCTCTCTTAATGGAGTATTGCTCAATAGACTGCCATCCCATGCAAATACGCCATCTTTTACTTCTATCCAGCGAAAATTATATGATGGATAGGCCGATGTCGCAAGGATGTGTTTAGCAGTTATTTGCTCTCTATAACTATCAAAGGTTAAAGGTCGTGCATTTAAGACATTTACGGCTGTCAAAATTAATCGTGCCTTTGATTTTCCCTCCGGTCTTAATTTATTATAATCGATATATCTTTCCAAGGTTTTTGATAGGGGAGAATGATCATATAGAAAGGTCCATCTTTGAGGTGTATAATATTCTGGATCCTTTAGAGCGTATTCAGGTGCCCACCTAGGGATAAACATTTTACTATTTCCAAAAATGAAAGAACTGAAAAAGGACTTCATTTGTTTTATTTTTACATCCATTTCAATTCTATTTGAAGAATAAGTTTCTTCTATTCCTGCTAATGCTGCAGATAAAGACGAAAGAAAGGGATAAGAGTTGAACTTTAATGGCATTTGAAAAGTTTTCATATACCAGTTCCAGGCAGAAAACGGAGAAAGTATATCTATATCTGCAAAGCCTTCAGATAGTTCTAACCAAAAGTTCTCTAAGAGCTGATCTGTGTTATCCTCTCTTTTACTTCCAACTATTATTGCAGCATTTACGCCACCAATGGAAGTACCTGCAATCATATCTAGATTGACATTATTTTTTACAAGAGCTTTATAGACCCCACAGCCAAACGCTCCAAGGGAACCACCTCCTTGAAGAATTAGTACATTTTCGATGGTATTGTCAAACATAGTCAAATGGTCCGTCCTCCATTCCACAAATGAATATCACTATGACATACTCCTGAAGAATAAACTTTAACCAGAACCTGTGGCCCCATAGGTTCGGGAAGGTCAATCTGTTGTGCTTCCACAGGTCCAAGTGGTTTAGTAATTCCAGCAGATTTCATGTTAGTATTAGGAAGTTACTGCTTATAAAGAATGATAAATAAAAATATAGAATCTAAAAGATGAAACAAGATTTATTTTTTTTGTGAATATTAATCCATGCTCTTGGTAATAGTTGATCAGTGTTTTCATTTGTCAAGTTTCTGTTAAAAAAATAATATACTTTACTTGTTAATATCAGATCAATGGATTCATTTTTGGAATTTGTACCACTAATTTCTCTTATAATAGTGGCTGGACTTTTTGTTGTGGCAATAGTAAATTTTTCAATTGTAAGGAAAAATATGCAAAAACAAAGTGAACAGTGGATAAAAAATTTGAAAATGCAAAGTGAACAGCAAATTTATTCTAGAATAATGGATGTAAGGCTTAAACTGGAAAACACCGAAACTTTTACCAGGATGGCAAAGGAAAGTCCTGTTTTTGAAGAACGATTTTCCTCAGTTGATAGTCCGGACGAATATTATATTATCGTGGCATTCCTAGACTTATTTGAATACTTATTTTCGCTTGATAAAAAAAACATGATTGACCCTGAAGTATGGTATCGCTGGAGAGGTCTTGCGAAAACAATAATGACTATACCGAAATTTAATAAAGTATGGGATAAAACAAATCATATCCATTCTATTGAATTCAGAGATTTCATTAATTCTCTATGAGTAATATTATTTAGGATAATCTACTGGCTAGGATGGCAATGATATTTCCCGAAAGCTGTTGATAAAAGTACATGAGGTAGACCAAACACAATTAGTTTCCATAATATTAACGACATTATTTTCCAAATAGTCTTTCGATTATGATTCTGTAAACAGGATTTAAAACATCATGTAGTTAATTAATTTGTTTGGTGATTTACTATTTTTAGTATAATTCATATTTCATCAATCTGTATTTTTAACCCTTGTTGTAAAAGTCTAGATAATTTACGTTACCATTTATTATTTATTTTGTGCCTCCAGTAATCAATCACGGTGCAAGGATTTTCTTTCCATGACCTATTTTTGTTTAATGTTTTCATCATAGATATCTTTAAAATCTCTGAGTTTAACAACATTTTGTCTTCCTTCTACTTGCTGTTTCCATGCTACAAATCCTCCTTCAATACTAAAGGCGTTAAATCCTTGTTTGTTAAGCTCATCTGCGGCTATGTCTGCTCTTTTACCCACTGTAGAGTAAAGATATACTGGAACTTGTCTAAGTCTATCTAAATCACCATTTTTCGAGTCCCTTATTAGCTTTGTAAACGGGATGTTGACAGCTCCAAATATATTGCTATTTCCGCCATCAGCCTCTTGTTCTTCTAACTCTTCCCCTTCTCTTACATCAATTATGATATATTTGCCTGGTTTGCCCCTTCTTTTCTGCAAGTCTTTAGGTGCTATTCTATTTGTCATTAATACACAATACCATACTATAACTATATTTAATTTCCTTAGGCCTAGACTACTCGAGTATAAACACTCAAATTGCAATTAAAATTA
>DATEIH010000080.1:0-3536 GCA_035279165.1 Candidatus Nitrosocosmicus sp.
ATTAGCGCTCTATCACGAATAAGAATTGAATTGACAAAACCTGAGGACAGACCACTAAAATTACACAGAGAACAGTTTGTCATAAGAACCAAAGGAAATGAAAAATTCCTTAAGCGATTTAGGATGATACCTCGTAAATGAGGATATTTGCAGCTTTAATTTCATTAATATCTATTATCGATGCCCTCCAAATCATTGGTGGTTATTTCCTACTTGATATACAAATATAAAATGGTTCTAATGAATAGTATAATGAAGATTATTTTAATTTAATTTGATGACTGAAAACTAAATCATATTGTATTATGGAATCAGGTATAGTAATTTTTAGTTCATGGAACCCAACTATCTCAAGTTTATGCCATTTGATATTTCAAATATTGATATACTACACCCTTTGATAGACTGGTTGTTAAAATTAGTAAATACAAGATGTCTTTTCATACCATTATAAAAAAATTGGGGATATTATCCTGGTATCGATGCTTAAATCGGAACATTAATCGTTTTTCTTCTAAGTATTAACGCAAATCCAACTGATACCGCCGATAGCAATGCAGCGGTGGAAAAAACCATATCATATGACTGAGATGAGGGATATGTCACTTGGGTTTCACCATTATCATGATTAGCCATATATACTCCTGCCAGAGCGGGACCTATTGCCATACCTATGAACAATAATAATGCTCCAATTCCAACAGATATCCCGGTAAATTCTTTTGGAGAGGAAGACACTATTATATTCCAAGTTGCGGTCATTGTAAGCGATAGACCTATGGCGATTATGGCCAAGTCTACAGAAACTATGAACTCCGTATTATGGAACATTAATAATCCAAATGTTCCAAATAGGCTAATTATTCCACCAATTATTATTGGTTTTATACTGCCTATCTTATTTATGATAAATGGAGTGATACTCGCAAACACCAAGAAACTAATCATAAAGGGTAGCTGAACGCTTGCAGCGTCTAAGGAATCGCCTCCAAAACCTAATGGAACTGGACTCCTCACTAACTGGACTATCGTCGGATAAATCATGAACATAGAGATTCCTGTAGCTATTAGTAGAATAAATGAAGGTAGAAGGACTTTATCTCGTAACAATCTCAAGTTAACGAATGGAGGCACAGCCCTTCTTTCTATTATCACAAAGATAGATAGTGCGCTTGCAGATATTGTGAATGCTCCCGCAATTTGTACGATATTTTCATTGTTTACACCGATTTGAATGACTGTAAGTCCAATGAGAAATGAAGATATTGTGACTGAAAGAGCTACTATACCTTTAATATCTATAGAAAATGGCCTTCCTTTCTTCTTTGATCCTTCTCCTTGTATCTTTGAATTATTAGATTGATTTGGTGCTTCATTTTCCTTTACGAATTTTGCTATTAATGATGTTACCAATATAGAGAAAGGTATTATAGCCAAAAAAGTAGAATGCCAACCAAAGGCTTGGATTATGCTAGCTCCAACTAATAGTCCAACTACTGAGCCAGCTGAATATGCGGAACCAAAGACCCCTACAGCAATAGATAATTTAGCAGGCGGAAATGTATCTCGAAGAAGACTAAATGCTGCCGGAACAGCTGCTAACCCAACACCCTGAATAATACGACTAATGAGCAGAAAAGTTATGTTATCTGCAAATCCGCCAACAATAAGTCCTGTTGTATATATTACAAGTAATGAGAGCAAAACTTTCTTTTTCCCGTATAGATCAGAAAGCCTGCCAGCAACAGGAGTCATAACTGCAGCTACAATTAAATATGCACTAAATATCCATGCAGCTGTTCCATAAGATATGCCTAAATCACTTATTATTTCTGGTATTGCAGGAAGGAGCATAGTTTCTGAGAAAAATACTGTCAATAGAGTGCTACTAAGAATTGCTAAAGTTAACCAAGCGTGACGACTAACAACCGTTGTTGTGTTAATCACGTTGTTTTTTTTACTCTTATCTTTGATCATATCGACTTACCTTATCTCATTAACTATAATAAAGTAAGTATTTAAAATAGTAGGTGACGGTTTGGTAAGTAGATCAAAATTGGGAGAATAATTAGTTATTAAAAATAGATATAAAAAGTTTACCAATAGGTTCTATACTATAAGAAGTATTGATTAAAGGGAGTATTGTTCTTTGATTTAATTATTTATCAAATGATTAAACTTTATCCAACAATAATCTTTCATTTTTATGTCCAAATAATAATTTATATTTATACAAAATCGAGATATTGAAATGAAATATATAATTTATCATTTTACTCATTTTTATTTCTAGGCAATAAGGGCTTGAAGAAAATAAAACCCCAATATGTAATATCTTTTAACAGAGTCAAGAGTAATTTAAATAACACATCTGCCAATTATTTCTATTTTTATCTTTCTGCAAACTTAAGAATTCAGAACCTAGGAATAATAGTTTCAAAAAGTGGATATGATTTGTTAATTTACATATACTTTCTTATAGATTTGGCGGTCATCTTTTCAATCTTAATAGGATCGGGGTTGTCAAATATTTGATCACAACAATATTTGACCGAAAACAAAGCCATCTGTTCCATTATTGGTTGTAGTTCTTTTCCCTTTTGAGTAAGATAATATTCTATCCTAATTGGAGTTTCATTATATACATGCCGTTTAATAAGACCATCCTTTTCCATTTCCTTTAGTCGTATTGATAAGGTTTTTGGGTTGATCTCTTCTATAGAATTCAAAAATTCGTTAAATCGTTTTTGTTTATCGTAAAGCATATTACGTAGTATTAATAGAGAAAATTTTTTGCCAATTATATTGAAGGTATTAAATACAGGACAACACTTGCATTCCATATCCTCTATTAGCTTCTGGTAACTTGCATTTTCTTTCTTTCCTTGATATTGCTCTGAGGTTTTAAGTTCTACCAACCTGATACCCTTATATCTATTTACAATTTTAATACTTACTAATTTATATACTTACCTTGTTATAGTTAATAGCACAAAGTGATTCAAGAAATGGTGGAATCTATATTAAAAAGTATGATCTTTAGTAGAATTTGAGAAGTGACAAGATCTAATTAGGATGGTGGAAGTATGTATGGATATTAAATGATTGCAACAACTGTTCTTGCTGTCACACAGATCCAATTGAAAACAACAAAGAAACTGTTAGCTGGTAAAAGGAAATATTTATTTTTCTTTTGGCTTGAATCCAATCAACCTAAAAGATGCAAAAACTTACCGTTGTATCCATAAGCTTGAAATAATTTATGGTTATATTAGTAGAAATGCCCAAAGTAGTTGAAATGGATGAGAGCGTATCAATATTCTATCAAATGGATGAAGATGTCAGTCCAGTTATATTGATAAACAAATTTAATGTAAATCCTTCTGAATCTGATGAGTTTGTAAAGGCATGGGCCGAAGAGGCAGAGAAATTTAAGGGACAGCCCGGCTTCATTTCCACACAATTGCATAGAGGAATCGGGGGAAGTGGAATATTCATTAACTATGCAGTTTGGGAATCTACAGCTGAATTCAAAA
>DATEIH010000081.1:0-20370 GCA_035279165.1 Candidatus Nitrosocosmicus sp.
TTTTGAATGATTAGTATCATCTATATTATATTATCACTACCATCAAAGCTAAAAAATCACTAAAACATATCTATTGGTCTTAGTATTGCTCCGTTTTTATTTTTTAAATTTATTAATAATTTAGATAAAATGAAGAATAGAAGCCGCCTAGAAATTATAGCAATGATCCTTGAAACAGTAGGTGATAACGGTGCAATACAGGCTAAAATCATGTACAAAGTATATCTTTCGTTTCTCCAAATGAAAGAATACCTATCTAACCTTATGAAAAACGACTTGATCATTTATGATGATGGGGCTCAAATTTATAAGATGACTGATAAAGGAAGACGCTTTCTGATACTGTATAAGCAAATGACAGAATCAATAACCATGACAAAACCAATACTCTAATTTTTTTATTTTATTAACATACAAAACCTTGATCAATTTATAAAGAGGATTTTTTCAATTGTATTCGTGATTTTTGATACCGGTTTGAAATTGAACGAATTGAAAGAAAATTCCTTTGAGAAAATCACGATAGAAAGAGAGGAAATTTTGATTGGGAAAAGGAACAATCGGATATACGCCTTTAACAATAGGTGTCCACACAAGGGTGCATCTCTATCCAAGGGAAGCTTTCGCGGAGATAACGTTGTTTGTTATATGCACGGATACGAATATAATGTTTTTACAGGAAAACTTGAAAACATGAAGTCATGGAAAAAAGATGAAACTTGGATTGAACAAAATGAACAGTGGAGATATTCTGACGATCTTCAAATCTACAAGATTCATTTGAAAGATGAGAAAATTTTAGTTGAAATATGAAATTAATTAATTTTATTAAAATTCAAGTCATGACGCCTAAGTTAGGTAGATTAACTTGCCTATCATTCTGGTACCGAATCTATTACCAATTTTCCGTTTTCTGTTTTTACAAATAAGAATCTGTTGTCTTTAAAAATTAATGTCAATTCGTTGTCTTTCTCTTCAACATCCAGGAGTTCTTGGCCTTTGATACCGTCAAATTTAGTCATAATAGATGGCAATTATATGTTATATTTAAATTGAATTATTTTGATTTAGAAAGTCTAACTATTTTCTATTTGTTGGATGTTTGATTCTTTTTTCAAAATGTTTTTCTCTATGAATTCATGCTTACCCCATGATAATTCCACAGATACTGTGATGTTGTTCTTGCCTTTCTTTAGTGTTTCAGGCTTTATTTCTATGTCTTTGTTAAAATCAAACAACAGCTGTCTAGCTTCTTCCTCCTCTAATGGATAAAATGGCGTGTCATCTTTAACTATCATGATCCAAATCCTATGATCAATTTTTGGATTTCTGGTCCAGAAAAAAATAGCTTTTCTTACTAATTTTTTTGATTCAATAATTTTTCCGTTATTTTTGATGTCTAGTTTGATAGTGAGTCTAAGTGAATTATCGTGTTTATTATAAGCTCTTTCCCAATTCTTTTGTGTTAATACTTGTCGAATAAATCCCTCAATGGAAAAACTCAAGGTCAACATATACAATTGCTCATTCATTGGCCTTCCTGGTGCACCTCCCAAGGTTAAAGCACTGATTCGACTTTCATTTTCATCCAATTTAGATACTGAGAAGGTATCATTTATATCCTCAATAAGTAGTTGTCTTTTATATATGCATGCTGAGATCACACATGCTAGAGACAAAGAATTAGAATTTAAAATACACGACGTAGATATATCTATTTTATATATAATTCAACATGAACTACAAAAGAATGCTGATAATAAGTTTGCAGGCGTTGTATTAAAACATCCTCTAATCAAAGAATACATGTTAAAGATACTAACCAATAAGAACGAGCCATATAAGGCCTTGGGTGAATCCGCAGAGTCAGCCATTAAATTTACAAATGATCTTGCCGGCATGTTAAAGCTCACGATAGGAAATTAAATGTGGTGATAAATAGTAAATGAAGTTTTGTCCAAAATGCGATGCACGTTTAAGGAATAGGCAAGAGGAAAAAGTTCTAACATGCCTAAAGTGTGGGCATATAGTGGCGAGCGAGACAAATGGCACTGCTAACACTGCAAGTGTGATCGAAACTGTTTCTACTTATGACTATTCTGATGATCCTCTAAAGATTATGGACTCTGAAAAGCCTATTGAGGCACTGCCTACAACCAATATGGAGTGCCCAAAGTGTCAGAACAATATGGCATTTTGGTGGATGTTGCAGACAAGGTCTGCTGATGAAGCCACCACTCAATTCTATCGGTGTACAAAATGCAGTCATACTTGGAGAAATTATTCTTAAGAATTATTTAGATATACCATGGAATTTATAGATGAACGTTGTTTTAGTTGATTAATTTGATGTTTGAAGCTAAAACAAAGTCTCCAGAAGAATGGAAGGTTGTTAATTCAGCTATATCTACATTAGTGGATGAAGCCACATTTGAAGCCACTTCGGAGGGAATTTCCTTCAGAGGAATGGACCCATCACATGTAGCATTAATTGACATTTTTTGGCCCAATACTGCATTTGAAAGCTATAAATGCGATTCTGAGTTAAAATTTGGGGTCAGGATTTCTGAATTTTCAAAATTGATAAAGCGAACAGACAAGAAAGATGAATTGGAGGTATCTATTATTGATGAAGATGTCTTGAGGATAAAAACTACAGGTAGTTACAAAAGAGAATACAAAATGCGTCTCATAGAGAGTACAACTGTATCAACACCGTTACCAAAACTATCATTTAATTCCAAACTCCTGCTTTCTTTACCTTCTTTTGATAAGATGTTATCTGATATAGAAGTTGTATCAGAATATGTTGAAATTGAATCCTATCCTGATAGGATCGAGTTTATAGGCAAAAGTGATACAGGGGAGGCAGTTGTTACGATGGAACCAAACAGCGAGGGATTGGAGGAGATCAATGTAAAAGAAGAATCAAAGGCAACTTATAGTCTTGACTATCTTTTGAAAATTGTAAAATCGGTGAGCACTGTTGGTGTATCAGCTGCGATTGAATATTCTACAAAGATGCCAATACGTCTTGAATTTAGGATTGCCAACATAGGTAGAATCCATTTTTATTTGGCACCACGAGTACAGGATTAGATTAAAACAAAATTCTCTAGACTGTAACTATATTTCATATATCTTACTGATTATCAGTCTAGAAAAGCATAATTAAATTTGGGATTTAGAATACTCTATTAATCCCATTAGTTAATAAATCATGTAATTCGTTGATATGAGAATAATAATGAAGTTCGGAGGGTCGGTCTTAGACTCATCTTCAAAAATAAAGACTCTTGTAAATATTGTACATTCTTTTAAAAAATTGGAAGGAGGAGATAATGAAATTGTTTGTGTGATATCCGCTATCTCTGGAGTAACAGACAAAATTATCATGCTTTCTGAACTGATAATAAAGGGAAAAAGAGATGCGATAAAGACATTCATAGATGAAATGACCCATCTTCATCTTGATTTAATAGAAAATACTATAACCGATCAGAAATTGCACACAGAAGCTAAGAAAGTAGTCTTGGATATTTTGAAAGAATTCCAAGCCATTTTGGAGGGATTAGTTTTAATTTCTGAAATTACACCCAGGTCTTTGGACCATATGTTATCATTTGGAGAACGCTTAGCAGCTCCAATTGTGAGCTATTCGTTACAAAATAACAATTTGGATTCTGATTTTCTTACTGGAAAAGAGATTGGTATCGTAACAGATTCTAATTTTGGCGAAGCAAGACCTTTGATGGATACCACAAGGTTCAGAGTAAATGCTAAACTAATCCCATTGATTGTAGAAGGAAAAATTCCTGTAATCACTGGCTACATAGCAGCAGACCAGCATGGATATATTACAACCTTAGGTCGAAGTGGTTCTGATTACACCGCCACTATAATAGCTTCCTGCATTAATGCAGATGAGGTATATTTATGGAGTGATGTGGATGGATTATTAACTGCAGAGCCTCTGATCGTAAAAGACGCACAGGTACTCGATGAGATATCTTATAGCGAAGCTGCTGAAATGGTTCTATTTGGAGCAAAATATATTCATCCGAGAGCTTTGGAGCCAGTAATGGATTCAAATATTCCACTAAAATTAAGAAATGCATTTAATTTATCTCATCCAGGGACTACAATAACCCAAAATTTGAGAATATCTAACAATATTATTAAATCCATAATCGCAATAAGAAATACTGCATTAATAGACGTTAGTGGTGGTGGAATGGTAGGATCACCTGGAACAGCTGCAAACATTTTTGATACTCTGGCAAAGAATAAAGTAAATATAATGATGATATCTCAAGGTCCCTCTGAATCAAGTATTTCAATGGTACTAAGAAAGGATGATTTAGGCAAGGCTATAACATCCCTGGAGTTGAAATTATTGGGAAAAGTGATAAAACACCTAAATGTTTTAGAGGATGTTTCGATAGTTACTGTGGTGGGTTCAGGTATGCGCGGAATCAAAGGAATAGCAGGCAGAGTTTTTTCCTCAATAGCCAGGGAAGACGTCAATGTGATAATGATAGCCCAGGGGTCGTCGGAATTGAATCTGGCATTCGTTGTAAGGGATGATGATTGTGAAAAAGCAGTTAGATCATTGTATAAAGAGTTTAATTTAGATAAGACATTTTGATTTATTTTGTGATCATAGCGATGAAAGTATTGGAATTTAATTATTTCACCCATTTGATAGATGTTATTTAGCTTTAGCTTATCAACAATCTTTATCTTTACAACAATTTGAGTAATAATTTGAATAAAAGAAAGTAAATAAATAAATAAATAAATGAATATGGGTGGTTAATATCTTAGAATGAATTCGGGAAAATTATACGTTGTAGGTGTTGGGCCAGGCCATCATGATCATATGACCTTTCGTGCTAAACAGGTAATCGAAGAGAGCCAAATCATCGTGGGTTATGAAACATATGTATCATTGGTAGAGGATCTTATTAACGGTAAAGAGGTTTACAGATATCCGATGACTCAGGAAGTAGATCGGGCAAATCAAGCCATAGATTTCGCCGAAAAAGGGGGCATTGTGTCTCTAGTTTCATCAGGAGATCCTGGGATATATGGAATGGTGGGCTTGATATATGAAATTCTCGCTGAAAAAGGATGGAAAAAAGGCAGAGGAATTGATGTCGAATGTGTACCGGGAGTCTCGTCTTTGAATTCATGCAGCGCACTTATTGGATCCCCATTGATGACAGATTTTGCAGTTGTGAGCATGAGTGATCTATTAGTACCTTGGGAGATTATTGTCAAACGAGTTGAAGCGGCTGCACTAGGAGACTTTGTTACTGTTGTATATAATCCATCGAGTAAGAAACGAATACATCAACTTAAGGATGCACGAGAAATTTTTCTAAAATATAGAAACCCCGAAACACCAGTTGCAATAGTAAAAGGCGCATTTAGAGACAGTCAGTCAATTGTTCTTACTAATTTGGAAAAAATGTTAGAATATCCGGACATGATGGGCATGATTACTACGATTATTATAGGAAATTCATCATCATATAATTATGATGATATGATGATAAATCCGAGGGGATATCGTTCAAAATACCAATTAGTAAAATAAAGATCAACTTAACCTCATATTTTTGATCGATTTTCGTTATCTATAAATTTGTTGTGTAAACATAATATTATCAAATTGTCTGATAATGCTTTTACTTATGGTAATCTTATACTATTATATTGCAATTTTGATAGGGATGGCCTCTCAAATAGCGAAATAGGCGATGAATCTGCTCGTAATACTGTCCCTGAATCACTTCCTGATTTTGTCAGTGGAAGAATTGCATTATGCATCCAAACATTTAATATCATAATGAAATCTAAGCCTGACAAGTTTAACACTTCAGTAATTTTGATCTCAAAAAATGAATATACACGAGTTATTACTGATCGCTTAGTAGATGGGGGCATTTCTGAGCAATATATAGAAAATGATAATAATTCTAAAACCATTGAAGCTGTTATCAATAACGTTCTTTTTAGAATAACTAATCTTTCAAACCCGCCAACGATTTATTTTATAGGCTCAGTTTGGCAAAAAGAAGTATTTGATTCAATTGCGGTTTCAAAACTCAAGAAATTCAAAGTTCATTTTGAGGGTGCACTTGATCATAGACCATATGAGGCTATACAAAATGACAAATTGACTGAGGAACCAAAAAAAGGATCTAATTATTATAAGCATAAATTAACTAATAAAGCAATAGACACACTCTTAAACTATATTTTTTCTAATAAGCGAAAGTAAGAAATTATCAATATTAACTTTTCTTTAGCCAGAATTGATGATATTGGAAAAGTTTAATATCAGAATAAAATAAAGAGACTGTGTTGCGGTCATCGTCTAGTTTGGTTAGGACACTGGCCTTCCATATATAATTCTGTATGGAGAAAGCCCGTAACCCGGGACTTTGTCTATTAATAAAGACATGGCGGGAATTCAAATCCCGGTGACCGCACTGATTATAGGAATTCATATGCTTGTTATTATAAATATAAAATGATGGAACGAAGATCGGTATATTTTAAAGTCTATTAAATTCAAGATTTTTTTGTGATTTCCCTATTAGTTATATTGTGCCTACAAGTTGGAGGTTTTAGAATGGTGATATATCTACAGGATTATAACTCTTTTAAAGAGTATCGATCTCTACAATAGTAAATCCATAATAAAGATATATTAGATCCCCGAAAAATTATGATACTAAAAATCTAAGCGTTATCTCATGCCAGCTTGTTAGAGTAGGGATCTAAAGTAATTTTTGCATGGCAGGTTAATGATTAAAGCTAAAACAGATAGGAAATTTTATAAAATAGGTTTAGATGAATAATGATGTATGTCAAATACTAGACTTACTTATTTGTTATACTGGATACCATTATTTGTGACAATTGCTCTTCTGGTTGTCCCAGTTCAAACTCAAGCACAACCTACTTCAGCTGAAGATACATGCTTTCCCGTTGAACCCGGTGCAGTAACATTAATGTGTACAGAAGGCCCAGCAAGTGCTGGTCAAGAGGCAAACTCAACATCGATTGAAGACTAACCAAATATCTTCCGATTTAACCTTAAACAATAGCTAATCGAAAGATAAATTTTGGAAGTATTCTTTATTATCGACTTTTTGAAATTTCTATGAATACCTATAGGATTAGGTAAAAGATAAGCAGATATGATGCTTTTTGTTACCTAATTTTATGGTTCAGAGTTTATCCAATCCTTATGATTCAAATTCAGATTCTGTCAAATTTTGCATAGATTTATCCAAGTTTCGAGGTGCCTCTACTAGATCTGCGGGTTGATTATCATTTGATTTTGGAGGTACTTCTTTGCAATTGTATTTAATTCCTGTTTGAACGTCTGCATCACATTCCATGCATTTTATTGCGTTATTTGAACTATCACAGCATATCTCTTTATTATTTTCATTGTCATAAGTGCAATCAAAAAGAGCTTTTTCACCCGGAAATGCAGCAAAGATCTCCCGTTGGACTGAGGTACTTGACAAGAGTATAATCAAAAAAAAACCTATGACACCTGATGTCACAAATACGTTTGAATTAAAATCATTAAATTTACTCATACAATGATTTCTAAAGCAAAAATATAAACATTTGTCAACTAGTACCTACGTCAAATGAATATTAGTAACGAAATTTTCAATTTATAACTTATCGTATATGTAATATTGACTATCTACATACAATATGGCGTAATTATCTTATTTAGAAATGACTGTCAAATGACAGTAATATTTTATATAGATTCTATAAATAAAAAAGAAGGGTAACAACTACTCTTGTGAAAGTTCATTAACTTGGAGCGTCTTTGTTACATATCCTATTGCCAGTTCGGTTTAGCGAAACTTATCTTGTGAAAGTTCATTAACTTGGAGCGTCTTTGTTGCAGATGCTGAAATATGTGTTTCGTCTCCAGCAAAGTATGCTTGAAGTGCATATTCTCCTGGGCCCAATCGAACCGGTAAACTATATTTACCAAATTCATTTGTTATAACATCTCTAGTACCTTCATCTATCCCTGAAATAATTACGGTAGCTCCATTTATGCCAGAGTCCCCGCATTTCAGCTCACCCAATAAATTTACATGAAGAAATCCAGAAGTACCAACTGTTCCTGTTCCTGGAAATGAAGCTAAACTTAAAGTTGTTTGACAGTCAGCCATTTGAGCGGATGCCTGATTGATTGATAATGATGATGCCATTGCAAGTATAGAGAATGTTAGAAATGCTGCTATTGTTGCAAATAAAGTTATTTTGTTTTTGCTATTCATAATTTACATCACATTATGACATTATATATTTAAGCTTATCACAAAAAGGCGGCTTTGATATTTTGATGATTACTAAGAATCCAATTTAATAGACTTTGGAACTTTGCGGAGTATAATTATTTTATTGTGTTGTGCTCAACTAAAGGTTAACAAAAGTCCAATAAAAAATATTAAACAAAAAAAGAAGTGAAAAATTTGGTTATTTTATCTAGTTATTGTTTTCTTCTCCGCCATCAGAGCCTTCGTTTCCATTATCAGAGCCTTCGTTTCCATTATCAGAAGTTTCTCCATCAGAGGTTTCACCACTATCTGAGGTTTGATCTCCGGCATCAGAAGTTACTTGGCCTTGAGGAGTATCAACTGGGGGTGTTTGGCTTACAACCGGATTAGTTGCTGCAGTAGTGCCATTGGTCGCATTATTGGCAGCCAATGTTGCATTTTCTGGTGTAAATATCAATGGCTGTCCTACGTCCACTTCGCCTGTGCCATTTCCTTGTGCTAATGCAGTTGTCACGTTTAGTCCGAAAATAGATGCTGCGCCAAATATCGCGCTTATGCCCATAATAAGGAATAAATTAAATTTATTCATGCATGTAAAGTTAAATTTACTATTATATAAATACTCGATCAAATAATATTAAATTTATACAAATTAATTTTATAATACATTTTATGCATATATGTGCATTTTCACGTTGCTCAGTGCAATCAGTTAAATTAATAAATTACAGGACCATTCTAATTATAAACCAACATTTTAAGAAAAAAATAGAGTGTTAACATTAAAGAAAACATTAAACAATTCTACAAATTTTTGAATGTTTGATTTATTTTTGATACCATTGTCAGGTAATTTACCCACATTCGATCCTAATATTGAAAAAAGGTTCCAGTCCTTCTAAATAATAATTTGATATATTTAAAAGACTAGAATAATCAAAAGAAGGAAATAAATGTTCAGTCAAAAATTCCACATCGAAACATTCGTATTTAAACTAATCGATTCATTAATAAACTAAAATGTTTCTAATATTGATACAAATCATGTATAACAAGATATCAGTAAAAATTACTATGATATTGATTATGACGGCAGCTCTAGTAGTACCGTCAACAGTTCTACAATTATCGTATGCACAAGGGGATTTACAAAATACAATCTTGAATACCCACAACCAAGAACGCGCTGCAGTTGGAGTTGCACCGCTGACGTGGAGCGACAGCATCGCCGCAAGCGCACAGAATTGGGCCGATTATTTGCAGCCATTAAGCAAGCAGGTCCATTCAAAAGGCACAGGTTATGGTGAGAACTTGGCAGCTGGAGGAGGTCCGTCATACGCAACTGTGGAAGTCCTGCAGCAGAGTTGGGTCGACGAAAAGAGTCAGTATGTACCGGGCACGCCTGGCAATAGTCACTACACTCAGATGGTTGACCAGCGATCAACTGAGATTGGTTGTGGGTTCGCGAGTGGACCCGGTGGTGAATTCGCTCAATATGGTGGAACGAATGTATTGGTTTGTCAATATAATCCACCTGGCAACTTCAATTACCAACCACCATATTAGAGGAGTCTTCTTCCAAGTACGGCAAGTACTCGACCCTCACTCTGAACTGCCCGCCGATGGAGTTGCTCCTGGAAATTTAACAAGAATATAGTAAGAAGGTGAGGAATAGCCCTAATCATCTTTTATTTTTTAAAAGAATTTGATATAATCAAACCTTAATGAATAAAAGATATTTTCATATATTCAACGAACCTAACTTTAGATACAAAAACTTGAGTCATAATTAGTTAGGCATAATTTTTTAATGAATTTATCGGGCCAAAATTCACTAGATCTATAAACTTATCGATCAGAAGCTTTACAGTCATCAAATCATAATATTCACAAGGTAAAATATTGATCTATTGGCGTAAAATATCAACGTATCTCTTCTTGTAAGCAGAAAATATCTTCTAAACCGATAACTATTACCTACTAAAATACTTAAGTTAATGGATAAAGTCAATGTGTTCACTTACTATTAAACTGGATACTATTAATAGTAACGATATGAATATGAGTTCCAAACTTCATCTGTCTGGTTGAAACAGGAATTAGAAACATTGAGTATGTTTTAGAAGTATTGATGTATTTTTAGTTAGGGTTTATCTTGTTAAATGATTCAAAACATGTGGGTAAACTCATAAGTCATAATTTCCGCCTACCAGCAATATATTTTGGTTCTTTAGTCAGTTATCTTAATGCAAAACTGACAAATTCATCATCGTTTTTGTATGTAATAGCAAAAGTCATAGATGTGTCCTTATTAAACAAGGCTACAATTAGCATAGGTCTTTAAGGCTATTATTCACATAGGTATTTGCTATCACTTATTAAATTAATTCTACAATAAGATATCGTCGTTAGTCTACATTATATCCACGAGTGATCATCGTACTATATCCTTCCAAGGTAATAATTATGTCAAGTAATCCGTAACTAGCTGAAGTGATTTCGCATCCGGAAGTTTCATTTCCAGTTGTTTTCCATTCTACGTCTACTGCTGCAATGTGAGAATATTCATCGTTACGCTCGAATTTTAGTTTTCCGAATTAATTCTACTGGAAGTGATTCCGATAATTTGTCTGTTATTATACCTTTGTATATAGATATATGTTGTTTAGCTATATTGTCCCAGCTTATCTCTTTTCGAAACTCTTTAACATTTGATTCAAAAAGTTTGTAGTTTTTGTCAATTTGTACAAATGCATTTTCAAAAGTACGGGGATCTCGCTTTGTTACTATACCCAGTTTTTTTAGTGAAAATTCTTTAAAAAAACCTAGGTTTGATGCCACAAATGGTTTTCCATGTCCCAGTCCGTCAAACATTACACCAGAGCCTGAACATACCTTATAGGGTAAGAAAACTGCATCACAAGCAAAAAACAGTAATGAAAGTTCTTCTTCTGAGAGATATCTTTTGTTTAAATTGATCACTTTATCATCATAAAATTCAAAATCGATTTTTTCATTGTTATAAAAATTCTTTGAATGGTTTACTACCAACCTCCAATCCTTTGGCATTCTTATTTTTCTAATGATATCCCATCCCTTAGTATTGGTAATGAATCCTTGAGCTAAGGCTAGTCTTCCATTCTCTGGAAGATACATTCTCTTTCTTGCCTCGTTACGAGATATTTCATTTTTGAAATAAGGTGCTGATCCGTGATACAATAAGTTTGTTCCAGGGATTAGCTCTTCCATGTAATTTGATAGAACTATCCCATAGGCACTCTTTGACATAATGTCTTTGTTAATTCTATGCATTGAAGAATAATTAATCAAATGTCGCCAGTATTTGTAAAGTGAATAAATCCTTAGAAAGTCTTTATCGTTATCTCTTTCTTTTATATTCATCAATCTCGCCCATTGTCTAAAATACATGGATGTATGAAAAGTAGTTACTATAGGACTTTTACATTTATCGTAGAATTTATCAAGACCTGTTGAAGTCTTAGAAGGACGTATAGGATTCATAAAAAAGCCATATAATCCAAACTCATGTTGCACGTGAACTATATCTGGTTTGATCTCTTTTACTAATTTCAACAGTAATTCGGAATTATTTCTGTTATATGGTGAAATACCATTGTAGTCCCCAGATCCATCAGAACTAGATACGACAATGATGTCAATATTATTTGAGACTAAAGACTTTACTAAGTTGTGGGTATAACGACCAACTCCACCTTGCATCGGAGGGTATTCAGTACAAACCATTAAGATTTTTAAATCATTAACCACTCTATATTATTCGCAAAATAAAGTATATCATACTTAAAATAGATCTACCAAAAGGTAAAAGTTAGAATTAACATCTTAGTGCATAAATTCATGAATTATTCCTTTTGTATATTTATAATAGCCCTGATAAGTAAAGGAACTCGATTTACATAATTTACTTTCATTAAATATTTATAAAGATTGATATTGATTCTGACCTTACATACACATAGATCAGTGGCTGGCATGATGCTCAGTGATGAATGATGTATTATCAATCTAGTCCTTTCTGTCTACAGATAATCTTGGTTTATTTTTCAATGAGCGTTGAAATACTTTCGTTGTTAAATCTCTTTTTAAAATTTAAATGATTGGGCTTTGTGACATGAAAACTCTTTATGCAGCTTAGACAAATTTCCGATTCAACTGGTATAATCAACAAAATTTATGAAATTGAGAAAATAGCAGAAAAAAATAGTATTGAATCTATACTAGCTGTTAGTAACATATAAATGTATGTTTATTTGCCCCCGCCTATCATTTTGTTAAAAGATTCTCCTAATTGTTCTATTGGACCTTTGGACTGGTTTTGCTGTTGTGATTGTTGCTGTGATTGTCCTGATTGGTTTTGCTGTTGTGGTTGAGCTTGTCCTGAAGATGGTGTTTGTGAATTTGTCATGTTGTCCATACCTATGGTTGTTTGATTGAACGGAACTGTAGTCTTATTTGCTATTACGGTGGTAGCTGGACCAGTTGATTGTACCATTGTCTTATTCTCAATATTAGATAAATCTCCCGTTTCTGAGGTTATTGTCTGATTTCCCAATGGTTGAATTTGAGATTGACCTTGTACTGGTTCGGATGTTTGATTAACAGTTACTGTTGTCTGTTCTACTGGTACGGTTGTTTGATTTGCTATGACAGTTTGTGGTTTATCGGTAATTGTCGCCATAGTTTCATTCTGTGATGCGGATTGAGGTGATGTCTGGTTTTGGGTTTGATTTTGTGCATAAACTGATCCTGTGTATGCAAGACTTACAAATAATGCAATGACACAAAGAATAACGATGCCTGAACTTATCATTATCTTGTTTTAGGTTTTATTGCTTATATACATAATAAACTATCACGTCACTATAATGGTTTAACTGTTAGATATTACTATAATTAATGATGCAATACATACATTACAAATTTCAGGACTAGTTGCTATACTTAAGCTTGTTTCAATTAAAAGTAATTGTATAAACATGTCATAATTCATTAAAAAAATCATTTGTTTAAAATATACAAAAAGTAGATAGAAAATAAAAGACAGAATAGCTTACCATAGTTTTCACCTATTCAAAGTTTTACTAAATGATTTCAGACTAAAGTTTGACGAATGTTGAGGCTTCTTCTCATGTTAAAATTGTGGAAAGACTTTTAATTTGTGACAAAATTAGAAAAATAATCTTAACACTGCACAATGGATTTGATTGAGATAACCGGATTTTTCATATCAACTATGGCACACTACAATGGCTATTCTAATTTACCTGTTGACCTTTGGTATTAGAAAATCAATAACTATTGGGTCAAATTATATTCAGTAGAGCCTGGTTCATATTCTTAGACGATTTGAAGTCTATTAATCTTTTATAACTTGTTAATTAAAGGCATTATCATGTCAAATAGTGACCCAACCCACACAGAATCTCCTGATATAATTGAAGAAATTATTCCTGGAAAGAATGATGATTACACTAATAGATCAATCAATGAAAACGATAGTGATGATAACCAACCGCCCATTATCGAGAATTATAATGAAAAAGAAGCCGCATTAGCTGTCATAGAAGATACGGAAGAGTCTACCAAGAGTGTAGAGAGAAATATGGACAAAGCCAGAAATCAGGTTTCTCGTCATAATAAAGCGATCATCAATACGCAAGAACAAACAGTCCAATCATCTAGGGAAATAGCAGAAAACTATTTGGAATTTCAAGAACAATTCATAAACTCATTCCAATCGGTATTCATTCCTTATTTTCAAAACGCCCAGAATCAATTGTGGAATAACCAAGACATCTTTCAAAGTCTATCAAAGATGTATTATAGGTGGGTTAATAATTATACAGAAAATGTAGTTGCTTTTAGTAAAATGTGGAATGACATTGTATTTACAAATACGGGATTTTTCAATGCTGAAATTAAAAAAGCCAATAAATAATCAAAGAATTTGCCAAGATAGAAAATAGAAATGTGAATTTAGTTCGGAAGTTGGGTAGATGTACAATAAAGATTACGTTTAATCTTAAAAGCGTATTTATCTTCCATGTTTAATATAATTAACTCTCTATCTGCTACCGTCAAATATTGATTTGAACATGGCATACTGCCAACAAGTTACTATCGAGAGGGACCAAAAAGCATCTTAGAATGGGAAAAGATGTTATTGGTTTATCTTTTTTTACTCTATTCTAAGCCTTATTCGTGGATTTCCGTACCGTTAGGACTTTTTGACTGCACAACTTAAAATATTATAGAGAATGAGAATTTACATCCTCAAAGACTCCTCGAGAACATCGAAAAGGATTACTTAATCATCCTTTCATGGTATATTTCTCCTGGATTATGAATAATATGAGATTAATGATGAGATAGTACTTTTAAATAAATCGCTGCTTACAAAACCTTATTGTAATAAAAAAAGGAATTTTTGTTACAGATTTATAATCTTGTATTTTAATTTAACAATCCTCCTATTATGCCACTTGCTTTTTCTTTGAGAGATGAGCCACCAGAAGTAGAATTATCTGTTACTGATGATGAATTGTTACTTGTTCTTTGACTATTATCATTTCCTGACAGTAACTTTGTCGCCTCGTTTTTAAGAGTAGATAAGTCCTGAGCCAATACAGTTTGATCTAATGTTTTACTCACTAAAGATGCCGTCAAGACAATTGACAGTGCAAAAGTAGCAATGACTAAACTTTTCTTCAATTTTGATCAAACCTTGTTGTTCATTATCTTATTTAACCGGTATACGAGTAAAAAATTAATAAAAATATATCGTCTCAATACTATTTATAACTCTGTTGTTAAGATCGGAGTTAGATGTTTATTGTAAAAATGTTGATAATATTAAAAATTATTATATTGCCTATTGCCAAATGAACATCTCGACTCCCCACCCGCTTCATTCAATCCCTAACTAACTTACATCAAAACTTTTATCAAACACAGATCTTAATTAATAACTGTCAATATTTGTCAGCTTCGGGAGATAAAAACTACACAAATAATAATAAATATGAAGAAAAAACTCATAATAGAGCAACAAATATTCACTTAAAGCACCTGTCACAAGATTCTTCAACACCGGATAATATTTTAGAACATTCAGCAGCATTTCCAAAAGAAAAGGAAGCCACGATAGTCAACGGAGAATATAAGATATTGCAACTGCTTGATGAGGTTGCTTTAGACTGCAAGACTTATTTTATTGCTTATGGGGAAATAAATTCTCCCTTCATGTTATATTATATTCCTCCATATGCAGAATTTTATGCAAAATTAAGAGACAATGGTACTAAGATTAAAGTTTTGACCGAAATTACTCCCGAAAATATTGAAGGATCTAAATGGTTTATAAAAAACTTTAATCCCGAAATGAGACATCTAGATGGATTAAAAGGAAATTTCGCTTTATCCGAGAATTTATACATTGCTGCAAATATGACTGAAGAATCAAAACCGGCAGTGGAATTAATTCGCAGTGATGCTACTAATGTCATACAACAATATCAATATATTTTTGATACTTTATGGCATAATGCCGTACCTATAGAACAAAAGATAAAAGAAATTGAGGAAGGAATATTGCCACCAAAGACCAAAATCCTTGATAAACCCGAAGAAATTGTCTTCTATATATCAGACTTAGTTGAGAAAACTAAAGTTGGGGTATCGACATGTGCTTTTGTAGCTGCTCTTGAGGTAATGGACAATTACAATTCAATACTTGAGGCTTATAAAACCTTGGTAAAAAGGCACAAAGAAGGAAAAATACAAAATGGAGTGCGCTTTTTGACACACATCGGAAACAATAACAATCATGTTGAATTAGTAAAAAAATTCCTTAAGATTGGTTTTAGTATTAGACACCTGAACAATCTTCCGACCATTAGTTTTATGGTATCCGAGAATCAACTTGAAAGCACCATAGAAAATATGGAAGGAGGTCAAATTGCTAAAAATCTTTTATATAGCACAGAACCTTTGTATATACAACATTACCAATCCTTTTTTGAAGAACTATGGGATTCTTCGATAAATGCAGAAGACAGGATAAGACAGATCGAAAGTGGTATTGCATTGGAACATACAAGAGTAATTGAAAATCCAGTTCAAACAAAACATCTCCTGTTCGATTTGGTGAATGCCGCCAAAAAAGAAATCATGATTCTTTTTTCCTCCTCTAATGCAATAAAAAGACAAGCCAATATGGGACTCATTGATTTATTGAAACAAAAGAGTACTGAAAATGTTATAATTAAAATTCTCTTCCCAGGTCCTAAAAAGAAAAGAGATCTGTCAATACTGAAGTATTTCTTTGATAATAACAAGAATATAGAGAATGTTAGTATTAGAGAGATTGCAAATCAGGATGATTTGAAGTCTTCAATAGTTTTAGTAGATCGAAAATATGTTTTAACTGCAGAACTCAAAGATGATGCTAAAAATTTATTTGAAGAGGCTATAGGCTTGGCTACCTATTCCACAAGCAAACCTACTATATTGTCCTACATATCGATATTTGATAGTCTATGGAATCAGACAGAGACGTATGAAACCTTGAGAATTGCAAATCAAAAATTATTAGAAAGTGAACAAATTGAACGCGACTTTATTAATACTGCAGCACATGAACTTAGGACTCCTACGCAAGCAATAACAGGATATTCAGAATTTGATGATGAAGTGTTTAAAGATCTTATTAAGAATAAAAACCAAATTGAAAAACAAGAATTAGAAAGAATCTTTGAGAGTCTACACAGTCATCATAAAGGTATTTCTCGAAATGCTACCAGATTGAATAACTTGATAAGCAATTTGTTAGATGTAGCAAGAATAGATTCTAATCAGAAAAACATGATACTGCTGGATAAAGAAAATTTTGATATCATCAAGGACATACAGGATCTGGTTGATTTTCAACTCAAACAAAAATTAAAAGATAAAAACATTAACATAAATCTAATAAATCAAGCATTAGATGCTCCTTGTCTAGTTTTTGGAGACAGATCACGGGTAGATCAAGTTCTATCTAATCTTTTAGAAAATGCTATCAAGTTTTCCAAAAAGGACTCAACTATAGATATACTGATTCAATACAAGAAGGAAAAATTTCACGAAAAAATAAAAGAAAAACTCAGATCTATAGATCAAAATAGAATAGAAGAGGAAATAATTTATATCGCTATCACTGATTCTGGTAAAGGTATATCGCCAGATATATTGCCTAGACTATTTGAAAAGTTTATGACAAATTCGGATTCAGGGACAGGGCTTGGTTTGTATATTAGCAAAAAATTAGTCGAAGCCATGGGAGGCAAAATATGGGCCTTTAATAATAGTGATGGAGTAGGTTCTACATTTATTTTTAGTTTACCTCTAACAGCAAATCAAAATTCCTCAAGAAAGACACTCGTTGACTAATGATTACATACTTGATAATGATTGTATGATTTGTATAGGAATGTAGATTCGATTCGATTTTGAATCCCACGCTCATGATTTTGAACCAAATTTAATGAATATAGCCCAAATTGTCTGACATTAATAAAAATAGATTTGGAGTCGTAATTTCTTTAAATTACCATATCTACTACAAGTAAAATCAAAAGATTCGTTTAATTTTTGTATTATATACAAATGTTGAATTAAGCTTTTCCTATAAATATATAGGTATAAATTTATTCTGATAGCATTTGTTTTCTTAATATCTATTCTTATTTACACGATATTTATGCATGTTATAAAGAAATTTCCCCAATAATATTTGAATGCAATCAGAAAACGTGTCAGAAGACATTAAACACTTGACCTACATATTTGTCACCACTATGATCGAGAAATGCGGAAATGATGTAAAAGTACCAGCTAGATTTGTTGACGTATACACAGAAGCCTGCAGAGTACCATCTTATAGTAACATCAAATATGACAAGTCAAACTTACAATTAAGACAGTCAGTTAGAGATAATTTACTTAAAAATGGTTATATCTTTGTAGATCCCAAAGACGTTGACTCCATCTTTTTGACTCAAAAAGCATTACAAGAATATGCAGACTACTAAGAAGTCTATAAAAATTGTTTAGATTACGAGGGTCCCGATTCCAACTATAAAATTGTTACATTATAGTTGAAAAAAGGCACTTACGATTCCATAGCCAAAATATTTACTAAGTCATTGTTGATGCTTTTTCCCATTTTCCTCCTAAATGTATTTGGTATTTTTAAAAGCTCACCGCTTACTAAACAAAAGATATTGTGTGGGCATTGTGCCTGAATAATTTTGGAAAATCAATCAAATCAACTGATAAACCCGGTTTTATAACCATCTAAATCAATAGCCAGATATTAGTCCCATTTTTTACCATTGCATACCAATTAGAGCCAGATTTTTTATTTAGGGTGAAAGAGATATAGGGATATTTCCATTCTATTTTCGGGTTATATTGACATGGTAAGTCCCACGAAAGCATTATAGCTTGAAAGCATTATGGCATCAAAGGATCAGAAGAAATATTTATGGTTTGAAAATAGCTTTATTCCAGTTACCGTCGTTACTAGCATCCATTCACTAACACCGACCCACATGATATACTTATTTTTCTAGTTGATATCTCATTGTTACCTGATCTATATAGGACTAATACCTTTTTATGGTTTCTTCTCTGTATTTTTTTCTCATTCCCCATCCACGAAATGATCGGGTTCTCAACTTATAGTTACAACAGGGACAATACGGATTTTCATTCCATTGTATGAATAACTCACACACACTACATCTTTTCTGTCCTTCCTTGTATCTAGATGGGATATTGGGATTTCTTTTGGCTCTGTATCTTTCACAAATTCCATTGCAACTCAAATACTATATTTCGGGAGAATTAATCTGGATGGGAAATAAATATTTTGTTGCGTTTCTACATACTTTGGATAACCTCTTCTAGAAATTATAGATCAGAAATGCTTCAGGTTAATATTCAATAAATCAAAAAATTTCATTGTCATAATTGTGCGGAATAAATTGCAAGGGTAATATTAAGTATGAATCAAAAGTCCTCTTTCACATAATGCCTATTTGATTTTCTCGATCAAATAATGCTTAATATATTTCGATTGATAATTTTGCTGTCAAATTTTTATATTTAGATCTTAATATATGGTTTTAAAGTTTGTTGATAACCTTATTATGACTAAATAAATCATGAATCTGGTAATTAAAGCTCAAAAATCAAAAATAAAAGGATACAATACTTATTATGATTCCTTGTACGATGCACTATTATACTTAAGTCATTATCCAATACCTTTAACTAAATACCGGATCGCAACAAACAAGCACGTAATAATGTCGTTACTGTCTAATGATTTTATCCAGATAGTTCGTGATAAAGACCTCTTATTAAGAAGTGAATATTCTGATACACCGCACTATGTAATATCTCCCAAAGGGATTGAATATATCAAAAAATATGAATTGCTTAAACAATTGTTTTTGTAGACTGGTCATATTTATTCATTAATAATAATTGCAAGTACTCTTAATCAGATTCATAAATTAACTCTATATCTTTATAGCATGATAAAAAAATCAATCATACTATATGTATTATGAATACCTAATATTATTATGACTAATTTTTCAAATCAAATAATAGATTGTCTGGTATCATGGACAAAAGAATTGCAAAACTGCAAAGAAGACCCTAAATGTATAGAAGAATGTGGTAAGGAGCTGAGAAAAAGATTGGATTTAATTTTCCCACCATCTACAAAATTGGAATTTGATAACGATAAAATCAGCTATATCTTTTCAACTTTATTTTTTTTATCTAGCAGACTAAATAAAGCATTGATTGGATTAGCCGAAACCGACATGGCCATTAATAATATGGTATCAGAAGAACGCTCGACAATCAGCAATAATGATAGTGATAACCAAGATAGACAGAAATTCCAGAATACTCTAAACAAAATACTCTCAGATTATTA
>DATEIH010000082.1:0-4312 GCA_035279165.1 Candidatus Nitrosocosmicus sp.
TAGGGATTCTAGCTTTACTATCTATTATTATGCGAATAGGGTTTTTAGTACCCTTTTTATTCATACCATATCGTATTGTCAATAATGGATCGTCGTTAATAACCGTCGAAATACCTGCCAAAATTACATCTGTTTCTCTTCTTAGTCCATGAACACGTTTGAGATCCAATACAGATGAAATTTTTGTATCGCCTTTAACAGTAGCAATTTTTCCATCAATACTAGTAGCCGCATTTATTATTATTTTCATTCGTCGCTGAAACCTTTATCATATTGATGTTTTTTCCAATACAAAATTACCATCAATCATAACTGCTTTTAGTTGCCTTTCGGTGCATCTCTGTACAATTGACATGTGGGGATCATGAATTGGATATAGATCTAAATCATATTTATCAATAAAAAGCAAATCTGCTTGAAATCCCCTTTCAATACTCCCTAAATTTAAGTCAAAAATCTTACCACCGTTTACTGTAGCCATTTTTAGTACCTTCCTTGCATCTAGAAACTTTGTATTCTTTTCAATAGCTCTTTGACTCTTTATGAGAAAATCCATCTCTCTAAACATATCTGGAGAATTGAGCATTACATTATCCGTTCCAATGCCTAATTCAAAATTATATTCTAACATTTTACTTATTGGTGCAAAACCTGTACCAAGCACTCCATTGGCTCTGGGACAAATGACTATTTTCTTTTTGTTCTGATATAATAATTTCAGGTCTGAGCTGGAGGGGTTGGTAACATGAATGTATATGTCAGGGTTTAACGTATTGACGGTTCTTTCAATTTCGGTCTTTTTGTATGTTTTCATAGATTCCATTACTACTGTTTCGGCCTCTGCAGCATGTATTGCTACCACTGGCTCCTTTCTAAGACCGTTCAATTTAGTTTTTTCTCGTTCTCGTTCTTGCTTATATTTCAAAATTATTTTATTATATAATCGTAACATTTCATCGGTATGTTCGTTTGCACCACTAATGCCAAAGCCATCGCATTTCTCGATTATTTTACTGCCCTGAACAACAATATCATTTTCTTCTATCGGGTTTGACTTCCTTAAGGTTTGACTCTTTGATCCTGTATCTTTACTATTTTTTAAAAAGGTGGTCGAATTATTTGTATTCGTATAACCTGAATTAAAATCAATCCTTCCTAGTATGAGCTTCTTTATAGGTATATTTTCTACAGCATTTTGAATGAGGTTTATACCTTCTAGTCCTCCTTCCCTGAAATCCACAAAGGTAGTTATTCCCTTATGCAACATTGATATCGCTGCATTTCTAATCATTTGCATTAACTGGGAACTTGGAGTTTTTTCAAGTATTGTCTTTTTAATACCATATTTTGGATGGATTCTTTGATCTAAATCCGAACTAGCAGAGATGTCTTTTCCTATGGAGTCTCCTATATGGACATGAGAATTTATTAATCCTGGCATAAGAATAAAACCTTCTGCATCAATAATCTCGATGTTATTATTTTTATTGACTGAACTATTTATTGTATTATTTTCTTTTTTGGGATTTTTTTTGGATGGAAATACATCTTCAATTGTTCCATATTCATTAATTAGTATAGATCCATTCTGAACTATTTGTAGTTCCTTACCATACAAAATGTAAGCATTTTTTATTAATGATTTTTTCAATTAGATTCAAAAACATTTATTATTTTTCCGCTTCGTCTGTAGTCTCTTATTGAATCAAGCGATTTGGTTGCTTTTTCTGCAGCACTTCTTGCGTTAATGCCATTTCCTATACCGCAATTAAGCTTAATTCCAATTGAACTTGTTAAAAAATCAACTATTTCTGTTACTTTTTTTATTTGAATATCGTCTTTGGCAACAATCATAAAATTATCCCCACCCAAAAAGAAAGTCAAACTTTCTTCCTTGAGGAATGAATTTGATATTTCTAAATATAGCCTAATTATTAAATTTGTAATTTCATATGCTGAAAGATTTTTTGTTAAGGAAGTAGAGCCATTGACGTCTATGTGTAATATTTTTACGTCATTGTTACTACCATGATTTTCTAACTCATTAGTTTTTTGGCCTTCATGCACATTGCAATTTTCCTGTATGCCATAAATATTTGGAAATATCATGTTTTTCGCATCTCTTCTTATATCATGTATTGCCTTATCAACTTCTAGTGGTGTTTTTCCAGTCCCTATCGTCATTGATATCTTTATGCTTTCATTTTTTTTCGAAAGTCTGTCATGGATTTCTTTATGCTCATGTAAGCTTATTTGATTTGTAACTGCAATAAACTCATCAAATCGGTTAGAAAATACTAATCCGTTTTTAGCAGAAAAAAATTCTTGTAAATCCGCATACATTTTTGACTGTAGAATCTGTAATGCATATTCTCTGTCACTGCCTAGGGTTAGGGTCCATGCACCATAACCCTCTAATTTTATTAACGTGATTTGACAAACCAACCTAATCTACTATTATTGTATCGTTGCTTTTCATCTTATTATTTCTTAATTTTCTTAGTCTCTTTGCCATCTCTATGGCGGTATAAACTGCATGATGAGATACGGGAATTATTCTTGCTTCGGCTTGCTCAAATGTCATATCTGGCCCCGTGATCCCCAAAGATATTGGTTTATTATATTTTAAAGAAAGTTCGCAAAGTAACTTGGCTGCGCTGTTAGCTATTACTCTATCGTGGGTAGTATCACCTTTTATTATTGCTCCTAGAGTCACAACTGCCCCAACATCCTTTTTTTTTAGAATCTCCTGCACTACAATGGGCATATCAAATACTCCAGGAACAAAGCAAGTGTAGGCTATCTTTGATGATAACTCCTTTGCATATTTCTTAGCCTCACTTAGCATAGCAAAGGTTATTTCATTATTAAATTCTGAAACGACAATCCCAATTCTTATTTTCATCTTTGTTTTTCAAATGATTCCGCATATGTTATCAAATCCTTAGCCTCGATGATTACTAGATTATTTTCCTTTGCATATTCGACCGCATCTTTATATGATAAGGCTTTGTAACTGTGGGGATCTAACATCTCACAAATAGTTGTGACGTTCGTCATATTGGCAATTTTTGTGAGAAAGATTGACATCTCTGTGTGTCCTTTTCTATCGTTGAGTAACCCTTTAGAAGAAATTAGAATAGGTACATGTCCTGGTGTCCTAAAGTTGTTTCGAAACTTTTCAATAGTGGCTTTCTGATCTTTCTGATGATCACTCAAATCATTACAAATATTTGCTAGTGATGAAATTGTTAAGGCTCTGTCTCGATCGGTTATCCCAGTGTAAGTGTTAATGTGGTTTAGCGTAATGGAAAAGGATGGTCTGTCACCATATGGTGAGCTGTTACTATTAATAGAAGAAATAGTTTGATTCGTGGTTCCAAAAATATTTAGTACATCATAAATAAATGGCAATCCCAATTTTGTTGCTATTTCCTTTGATATTGCAGTGCAGATCAATCCACCAGCATCCTTTCTCATTATTGCAATATGTTTCGGAGATATGTTATTAGAAGATACGACCATGTCAACCTCGTCTTCACGACCATCATCATCATGAATCAAAACAAAATTTCCATTCTTTAACGAAGTTATGGCTTCCGATATCCTAGTCAATCATATTTTTTTACACCTTAAAGTTAATATATCTTACTATTTTTCTTGTTGTTACCAGAAAATTGGTAGATATTTGATATATATCTTGATAAAATGTCTACTTCTATGTTAACAGCGTCCCCTGTTTTTTTGATTCCCAATGTTGTGTTCTCTAAAGTATGAGGGATCAGGGCTATTTCAACGATACTCTTTTTAACGGTTACGACAGTAAGGCTTATTCCGTCTATTGCTATAGAGCCCTTTTGTGCAATAAGAGGGATTAAATCTTTGTTTAATATTTCTATCTTAATTCTACTTCCCAAGTTCCCTCTTTCTAATTTCTTGATTATACCTGTACCATCGATGTGTCCTAGCACAAAATGTCCTTCCAATTTACCTCCAAGGCTTAGGCTTCTTTCAACATTTACTTTGTCTCCTATCTTCAGATCGATAAAATTAGTTCTATTGATTGTTTCATCTATGACCTGAAAGGTGGCTTTGGGATGGTCTAACTTTGAAACAGTCAGACATACTCCATTTATTGATACACTATCTCCAATTTTGATATCTTTTGATCCTGGTATAGCTATGGTAATTTCGGTGTGGTGATTTGGTTTAATATCGTTTTTCTTAGTCTTTTTATTTTTATTTTTTTTGATGTTTTCAATTTCACCCAAATATTCTGTAATTCCGGTAAACACAGTTGGTAATAAACTAA
>DATEIH010000083.1:0-4944 GCA_035279165.1 Candidatus Nitrosocosmicus sp.
TGGTTGGTGTACAGCAAAAGTGTAATGGGAGCATTACATTCTCTAACTGGTTACTCAAATCAAGATTCAATCCGATGGAAACAATCTCACAACTCTGATACTATAGTTATGTCAGTTGCCGACGGCCATGGAAGTGATATACATTTTAGAAGTAAAGTCGGTTCACTACTTGCAGTCAAGACTGCAGTGGGAACCCTATTTGAACTATTTCATAATCACCCAATTGAAATCGATAATGTTTCCCAAGTAAAGGATATTATTAGATACTCTGTACCACGTCTGTTAGTACATAACTGGACTGACCAAGTGCAATATCATGTGCAGCAACATCCTTTTTCAAACAATGAGATTGACCTCATATTGAAAAAGAAAGGTCCAATCATATTAGAAAAAATAATTAACAACCCAAAAATTGCTTATGGATCCACACTATTGACAGTTGTTGTTACAAAAAACTATTTTATATTTCTTCAGCTTGGTGATGGTGACATATTGATAGTTGACCATAATAGGAACGTAAGAAATATGTTTTCCAATCAGGATGGTGATTCTGATGACAAATCCTTAATTGAGTCAATTATTCATACCGACTCACTTTGTATGGATAATAGCTGGCTAGAATTCAAGACTGGAATATTTGACTTTCAGGCTTTAAAACCAAAGTTGATTTTGTTAACTACCGATGGATATTGCAACTCCTTTAACAGTGAATCTGGCTTTCTTAAAATAGGACTTGATTATTTAGCCCTATTGGAGAAATTTGGCTACTCATACTTGAGCGAGAATCTTTACCATATATTAAGACAAACATCTCGAGAGGGGAGCGGAGATGATATAAGTCTTGGTCTAATCTACCAGGTGTAGATTATTACCTGCAAAAGGTTGAGACAAGAAATCAATAAAGATTAGTTTCTTTTATAGGCTATTTTTTACTAGTTAAAGTTACTTTTCATTGCCATACCAAGCTCTGTTTTAAAATTGTCTACCTTTTGGTTCACTCCGTTTAAACCATCGTTTAAACCATCCGACTCAAGGTTATTATCCGAATTTCTAGAATTGGAGTCCTGCCCTAATCCATTATCATTTTGTAAAAGGGACTGATTATTACTATTTATCTGGAGATTCAATTCTTTCTCTAAGTTTTTTGTGAAGTCTGAAATTGATTCTTTATGAGAAGAGATACTCGATGATCCTGATCTCTCGTCTGTTGGTTCGATGTTATTAGTAGAAGCATCACTATTCAAGTGAAATATGTGATCTAGAGGGTTTACATCCAGATTGCTATTTGTTCCCAAAATTACATATGAGACAGTACCTGTTGTCAACAGTAATGCAGCTATTGCTATCGCTAAAAAGTACAAATTTAGAGATTTTTTCAAGCCATTGTTCAAATTTGAAACTTGACTTATTACCTGACCTGATCTCCTAATGCTGCTACAGTGAGATAGTATCTCCTTGGTATTATTCATTCTCTTAATTATGAATTCATCCTGGGGATCTATTGCTAGTGCTTTGTCATAGCATTCCAATGCTTCTGCAAACTTTCCTTGATTATGAAGAGACAACCCTTTATTGGATAAAACAATGGGACTCTTGGGATCTATTGCTAGTGCTTTGTCATAGCATTCCAATGCTTCTGCAAATTTTCCTTGATTATGTAGCAATATTCCGTTTTCATACAACTGTTTTAGATTGGAAGAATTTACCATTATCAAATTTGAGATTGGATTACCATGAGAAATTTCCTGTTGCTCGATGATCGAATCCACATTCGAGATATAATTTCCGAGAATCAAATACCTTTCTGCCCTATTGCCGTTATCTAAATTATCAAACTCCTCTTCCGTCATCAGGTCAAATCCAATAGACCAAGCAAAAGTCGCCCAAGCAGCAGATTTTTCATCCAATCCATAGTCTGAGGATAACCTTGTGATCATGTTGTACATCCTATGTTCTGTATCTTTATCAAAGGTACTGGACTCTCGAATCTCAGTCACTCTAGCCCTAAGAGCGGTTGTGAGCAAAAATATTTCCTTCTTGTTTTCTGAGCCGTATATATCTTTGAGTAGGCCCTCAAACCTACTAGCATCGCTTAAAAGATCTGTGTAATCTACGATGATCCTTCTTAAGAGTTTACTCGTAGCTATGACAGAAGCATATCCATCAAACATGTCCTTCAGACTAACTCCTGCTCCCAGATGTATGCTAGATCCTCCTATAGTGCTTGTAGAATAATGCACTAATATCCTCTTTTAGGTTTCTAATTAGATCTCTTAATTTCTTTGAATTTATTAAAGCAAAACTTGACATAGGTTAAGTTCGATTTATTTATTAATATCGATTTAAATCAATTTTTAAAAAAATTATTCACTGGTTATTGTCCTGATGAAATCATAGAGAATAGGATGCAGTAATAATTTCTTAAAAAAGTTCTGCAATATATTCTTATTAATTATTATCTTATTTTGGTTATGAAAATCTCACAAGTGCGTGAAGGAATAAAGGTTTCCAAATCCCAGGTCTGATCCTATTTAAGGATAATATAGATTAAAACAGTCATTGCACACTATCCCTCTGTATTTGGAATATTTCTGATTCTTAATTATCTTTGTGTTAATCACTGTAAGGTTCGTTTTACAAACAATACATGACTTTGATATTCCTGTTTGTGATACCACGTTTAATACATTAGTGATATTATGATAATAATATTTAAGTTAAAGCCTTAATAACCTGTAAATCAAATTGACACTTTCATATTATTTCAAATTTGACATCGCTTAAGAAGATTGTATCAAATTCTTTGACACTTGCCTTAACCTTGAGAATACCTTTCGTAAAATGATTGATTAATCCAAATCCATCAATCAAGCCATTATCACTTTTTTTTCCAAACCCCACAAAACGGTTTTTTAAAAATTCGCTATCAGGAATATATAATGTTTTTTCATTCATTGCATTTGAAGATTTGTATCCTCTTAAGCATTTTATTTCTGAAAAAAATCTATTTCTATAGTAAATATAATTGATTTCCGAAGGATCTAATTTCATGAATGCCATCTTATCCTTTGTCAGGTATTTACGAAAAGTAATTATTCTCTTAGCATATCTTTCAGCGAGCGATCTATTATTTACAGCTCCTTGTCTTTCTCCATACATAAAATTGATTTTCAGATTTCTTGGAAGATGGCTAAATAATTCCATTAGATTTCTATCCAAATTTGTGCCACCAAGATATAGTATACAATCAGGTTGTATTTTTTTAATTAGATCGATCTTGTATACGAGTCCGTTCCTTTTAATGTATCCATCAGTATTTATGATCGACACATCATGATTTAATGAAGTTTTTAATTGCTGACGAGTGTTTGAGATAATTTTAGATTCGTACCCAATAGGCTGAATACCGCCAATAAAATTGGTAAGGTTTGTTTTAACTTTCCATAGATCTACTTCTGGAAAATTCATTACTGCTGCTCCGATGCAAGTTGGTGGCGCCAAATCTCCCTGACCTACATCTGCATCTAATAACAATGGCCTTAAACCTTGGCTGATAAACACATTTGCCATGTACAATGAAAGCGTTGATTTACCTGAATTGCAGGGTCCAATTATTAGGATTCTCTTTTTTTTTAGTTTTAATATGTTTCTTACAAGGTCTTTCCAAATTGAGGTCCCAAATTTTTTGCTGTGCCTAATTGGTTGTTGGTTATGATCATTCCAATTCCCTCCGCTTATTATCGACAGAGTAGTATCGATATCTTTTTCAACTGGAATGATTCTGCTACTTTCCCATCCGATGCATTCATTTTTGCATATTACACCCAGTATGTTGCATTTTCCTTTTATCTCAAGTAGTACTGGACCCTTTATCAGTACTGTTTTCAATATCTCTTCTGCTATTTACATACCAATATATTTATAAAGAATTTTTTTAATTCGAGGTTTTTTCTAATTTAGTTATATATCTTATGCTTTTAGGAAGGTAGGGATTTTTTCTATATCAACAGATTAAAATCAAAATTGACTGACTTCCAATTAGAGTTTTGGCAATGATCAATTAGACAGATTTATTGAAATGCACTTGCAATGGGAGGCAGCAAATTTCTGATTATGGTGAATTTGTTATATCCCTAAACTAAATTTCAATATTATATTTACCATTGAAGGTTATTTTAGATTATTTTGGCTTTTTATAAAATAATTGTTTTTTGCCATTATGACGTCTGATAACGCAAATACCTTATCTCACTAACTCCCAATGACAGTTTCCTGTGAGAAACTACTCTTAACTATTTAATCATTAAATAGCCAATGTGAAAATAAATAGCATGCAAGGAACAAGAAAAATAGCATCGGAGGTACTAGTATCTGTAGCACTCGCGCTATTAGTAATATATATTCTTGATGTTGGTGTTTCAATATTAAATAATTCGGATGGCTTTTTGCCCCTCTCAGCCAAGGAGAGAGGGATGATTTTTGGCGGTGGATCAATAATATTATTTGTAATAGCTTTCGGGATTGGAATAAATGTAGCATCTAGACTCCTTACAGTTCTATTAATCATAGGTGGTGCTATCATGGGTACTACTGTTTTGATATCATCGTTTGTTGTCCCAACCCAAGACAGTACAAGCATGAATTCATCGTCTGATAGCGGACAAGCTCAGATTTTAGCACCTCAATTCATTGGAATAATAGTTATAGGGTATATTATTATGGGGATGGGAATCCTTAGGATGTTGAGAAAAAAATAGAACATAAAATAGTATTATCATTCCTACTGTTTAATCTAATCCTTTTCTTGAATCAAAAGAGCGATACTGAATAATTTTCAAAAATATAATGTATGAAAAGATATACTACGCAAGCTTTCTCTATTTATCTCATACTGTAATTATTCGCTTTAATATACGATCACTCATGCGGTACCACAAGACTTAT
>DATEIH010000084.1:0-2508 GCA_035279165.1 Candidatus Nitrosocosmicus sp.
TAATAATGGTTTATATACATCAACTAACATTTGTCTCGGTTTTAAGCAACAATTAGTGATATCATGAAGAAATGAGATAACAACCTGGTTCTATAACCTGTTCATCGATCATAGTAGCTAATGATCCTACTATACTCAGTGCAGTAAAGAAAATTAAACCTAATATTGAATAATTCAACATATAAACTCGTGATATGGGGAATAAAGATAGTGAATGAGCCACTTGTTAACGAGCAAATCATAGTCATAATGTAATGAAGCCCAACTTGATTGTCTCAATAGAATGATCCCTCTACTTAGTATGGCTAAGAACAGATTCTTGAAGACACCTAGAAGGGGTGGTAGAAAAAGATGAGTAGTCCTATCTATTTCCCCCTTCTAGGAGTTATCTGAAACTAGTCTTTTGATGGACTCGTTTGCAAAATTGTCTATATAATATAGTATTTAATGGTAATAGATTTTATTTTAAATTGTTAGACAAGAACGATTGTAGAAGTTCCGTATACTATGCGGGTTCGGTGGGATTCGGACCCACGACATTTTAACCTCTTTCGATCTGGTTAAGAGCCAGACGCTCTACCTGGCTGAGCTACGAACCCTACGTTTAAATGAAATTAGCTGAACACTATTTAAACTAAACTAAGAAGATTATCCGTTTATTAATATAATTAATTCAAAAATTTATTGGATTGGCTTGGCCGTGGCTGTAGTGTGTTGTTCATTTTGATTAATGATATCAACAATTGCCTCAGAAACTGAGCATTTCAGCCTTTCTTTCTCTTTCAAGACCTTTCTGTAGGCCTCTAAAGTTATATAGACTGGAATTGAACCTGTTCCTTCCAGCAATGCTTTGACTCTATACAAACCATTTTCCATACCTCTCTCAGCTATTTTCTTTAGTTTTACTTTATCAATCAACCCTCCAAGAGGTCCCATGGGCATATCATAAACTACTGTTAATGTTGTCCTTGTTTTTTTCTCTTCTAATTCATCAAAATCAACAGTAATCTGCCAATGTTTAAATGGTCCTTCAATCATTTTTGCAACTATTTTTTTATGTGGAATGTAATCAATGGTTTCACAATCCCATTCTAATTTCTTGCCATCAAAATCACCGCTAATTCTAAAAATTGTACCTACTCCAAATCCGTTTTTAACCTCTAATGGAATTACGTTTAGACCCATATTTTCTGGAAATTGATCTGCCATATGTTCAGGCCTTGCAAAATAAGTGAAAACTTCGCTCAACGGAGCAGCAATATCCATACTCTTACTAATGGTAGTCATAAGATAACTTGATAAGTAATTAATATGAATTTATAGTTTTTCCTAGAAAAAAAATAAAAAACAGAAGCCTTATGCTAGCGGATTGCTATTTACAATTTCGTCAAGACATTTTATAATGTCCTGTTTTGAAACTTCTATCGGATTGTTATCTAGATGCCCTCTATCAGGCATAATTACATCTGCTGCTGCATCAAGAGGTTGTTTTAATTTCAAGGGCTCAAATTTTAGTTTTTGGCATATTTTCTTAAATCTTTGATAGTATACTGAATTGTTAAACTTGTGTGCAACAGTAGTACATGAAGATAGAGAATATCCGTGTGGCACGCCCTCGTTTGAAAAAACATAAGATAATGCATGGCCCAGGGTGGTTGATGAGTTGCCAAAGCCTATTCCTGAAAGCATCGCCCCATATGGTAATAAATCAGGTTTATCGTTGATAATAGCGTCCTCCAGAATATCAAATGCCTCTTTACAGAATAACTTTGTTAGAGGATTTGCTAACTTGCTATCATATCCCTCGGAAGCTTGTGCTGCAGCATCACATGCAGAATTTCGCATAATATTAAACGGGGTTCCAGTCAAAAAGTACGGATCGACAATAGCGGCATCAGCTAAGAAGGCCTCATCCTGCAATAGTTTCTTTTTATGATCAAAACTAACTACAGCGTAAGTGGTCATTTCAGCGCCTGTTCCAAATGTAGTAGGTATCAAAATTTTTGGGATCCCAGTCATCTTGCTTAAGTATTTGCACACATCTAGTGAGCTACCACCGCCCAAACCAATATAGCAAGAAATATTTTTTCCATCAAATTCATTTTTTATAGTTTCAATGATTTCAATAGCTGGATCAGGAGTGACTTTATCATATATGTGATAATTTTTTATTCCCATATACTCAATCCATTTTTCATAAATTTTGCTTTCTGTAGTTGTTATTATTAATGCATTGTCAGGGTAATCAAATTCCTTTGCTGCATTTTCCCCATATGCTATTTTTTTTGGAATTAAAATCTTCCACACATTAACCCTGAGATGTTTTTTTCAATTTAAATATTTTCTTCTATTATGATGAGCATATTACAATTATGATCTTGACATCTGAACTTGTTATGTTTATGACCAAATATTTCACCAAATGTATCAAAGATCCTCCTTTGAATTGTCATCTGATAATCTTGCCGCCCAATAATCTTCAATATACTTCGCAATCTTACCCAATTC
>DATEIH010000085.1:0-4868 GCA_035279165.1 Candidatus Nitrosocosmicus sp.
CACAGCCTACCGAATAATGCTAGGTGGCGTTTATTTTTGATAGTTCTGGTTTATATCTTCCTAGCATTAAGGAATTTGTAACCACTGTTACTGAGCTCATAGCCATTGCTAAACCAGCAAGAATAGGTAGCCAACCAAATACTGAAAGCCCAAAGATAGGAACCAGAGCACCAGCTGCAATAGGTATTAATCCCGTATTATAGGCAAAAGCCCAAAACAGGTTTTGTTTTATTTTTGAAACCGTTTTCTTCCCTAATTCCAAAGCTGTTATTACATCTCGAATATCATTCTTTATCAAGATGATACCACCCGTTTCTTTGGCAACATCAGTTCCAGAACCTATTGCAATTCCCAAATCGGCTCTAGCCAATGCAGGTGCATCATTTATTCCGTCACCGACCATTGCCACAATTTTGTTTTCTTTTGTCTTTAAGCTAGCTATGATCTCTTCCTTTTGATGCGGCAATACTTGTGCTATTACCTTATCGATACCAATCTTAGAGGCAACGGCCTTTGCAGTTCTTTCGTTATCTCCAGTAAGCATTATTGATTCGATACGTTGGGTTTTTAAATTCTCGATCACTTCTTTTGTTCCCCCTTTAATAGTATCTGCTATTCCAATTATTCCAGATAAATTACCATTTATCGAAACTAAAACGGCAGTCTTACCCTCTTGTTCCAATTGTGAAAGTTTCGTTTCTGTATTAGCATCAATTGAGATCTTATTGTCCTGCATCATTTTTCTATTTCCTATCATTATCTTTTGGTTGGAGAGTGTAGCCAAAAGACCATGTCCTGCTATGGCTTCAAATGTATCAGGTGAAACTACTTTAATTTCCTCTTTTTTTGCCTTAGCTATGACAGCTTGAGCTAATGGATGTTCGGATCCAGATTCTGCAATGGTAGCTAGTCTCAATAATTCAAGATTATCCATTTGATTTAACGTTATGATATCCGTAACAGAGGGCCTTCCCTCCGTCAATGTTCCAGTCTTGTCAAATACTATAGTATTAACTTTTCCTGCTATCTCTATATGTTCTCCACCCTTATACAAAATACCATATTCAGCACCTTTTCCAGCACCAATCATAAGAGCTGCTGGCGTGGCCAATCCCAAAGCACAAGGACATGCAATTATCATGACAGAAACAAACGCAAGTATAGAGTAAGTTAATCCTGCATTTCCTATAAAGTACCATCCAAGGAATACTCCTATTGCTATTGTTATTATAGCAGGAACAAAATACTTGGCAACCTGATCTACCATTTTTTCCAACTTTGCTTTTCCTGTTTTAGCTTCCTCTACTAGAGTGATTATTTGAGATAGAACTGTATCTTGGCCAATCTTGGTTGCTTTTACTTTTAATAAACCATTCTTGTTAATAGTAGCTCCAATAACTTGATCTCCCTTGACTTTGTCTACTGGGACACTTTCTCCCGTGATTGCAGATTCATCTACTGAAGATGAGCCATCTACTATAGTACCGTCTGTAGGAACCCTTTCACCCGGTCGTATAATCATCAAATCTCCTTCTATAACCTCTTCAATTGGAATTTCCATTTCCTTAAATTCCTTGGACACTAGTTTTAACTGAGAGCTGTCTAAAGAAGCATTATTATTATTATTATTGCCACTACCTCTCAAGTCCATAATACTTTTGCTTGAATTGCTCTTCTCTCTAATTTCAGGTCTTAATACATGTGCAATTCGTGGCTTTAGGTCAAGCAGCTTCCGAACTGCATCGGATGCCTTTTCTTTTGTCTTTGTTTCAAGTAGCCTTCCTATCAGAATGAGAGTAATAATGATGGCAGCCGTTTCAAAGTATACTGCAGTAAATGGAAAATATCCAGGAAATATGGTAACTATAGCACTATAAACATAGGCAGCAGTTGTACCTATGGCGATAAGGGTATCCATATTTGATGCCTTAGCTTTGATACCATCCCAGAATCCTCTATAAAAACGCCATCCAATCCAAAATTGGATGGGAGTTGCTAAAGTCAAGAGTATGTAATTGGTATATTCCATCATATTCACAGGTAGAAGATGACCCAATTGGGGAGCCATATGGGGCAAACTGAGCAAAACTATGGGTATAGTTAATGCTATACTTATCGCAACATGCATCTTTAACTTTTTCAAAGCCTTCTCTGGCTCAAGAAATTCATTTAAACACTGAGAAGCACAAAAATAATAAGTAATTCCATTTTTATTGTGATGAATTGAGCTTTCCTCTTCTTCAACAAACATACCACAAATAGGATCTTTCGCCACGTTAATGATAGGGATGAGAACATATATAACAACTGGACTTTACAAATGTAAAGAGTAATATATCATTAATAATACCTAAAAGAATCAGATCTTCATGCCACTTAGTCTTGATGAAATCGACGTATCTATTCTAAATTCCATCTTAGAAGATGGTAGAAAATCATTCAGACAAATTTCAAGAGACACAGGAATAACTACTCCAACAGTAAAAGCCAGGTATGAAAGACTCGTAAATGTTGGATTTATCAAGGGTATTTTACCAGTCTTTGACTTTGAAAAGATAGAGTCTAGCGAGGAGGGAGAAAAGAATTTCATACAATTAGAAGGCCTTAAGGAAAATATAAAGAAAAGTAAGAATATCCAAAAGAGCAATCAAAATATTACTCTAAATGAAGAAATACATGAAATTCAGAAAAAAATCTCAAGTGGTATGACAATAAATGTTGTTTGCGATTTTTGTGATGGACCAATACATGGTAAACCTAAAGTTCTAAAGTTTGCCAATATTGAAAGATTCTTTTGTTGTATTTCGTGCAAATCAGGCTATAGTCAAAAATACCATGGTAGAATAGAATCAATAAAAAGAAAATATGAGGGAAAATCTGAGCTGGATGAATAACACCTATTGTTAATGATTTGATTTGCTTCAATAGCCATATTTTGATGGATTTTGCTCTAGCTGTTGTTTACAACCAGCAGAACATAAGTATACTTTGTTGCCCTTAATTTCTGATACATGTTTTGCAGTTTTTTCATCTACATTCATATTACATACTGGGTCTTTTGCCATACAATACAATAAATAATAAAATATTTAACTATGAGACTTTACAAATGTAAAAAGTTCCTAATTTTTTACTATTTACATTTGTAAAGCTAGTCTGTTATATTTGTCTTTATATAATATAGTTATATGATAACACAAATAGAAACAAATGGCAATGCTCATTCTAATCATCAACAGCAACAACAACAGCAATACGAACCTAACCAAATACGTTATAGTGTAATCCTCAAATACAATCCCACGGTTCCGAAAGCAGGACAACCTACTCTAATTACTATCAAGATAATAGAAAATCAAACAGAGAAAAGAGTAAAGGAGTTTGATCTCCTTCATGAGAAATTAATGCATATCATAATTGTATCTGAAGACTTATCATACTTTTCTCACATTCATCCTACCTTTGACGATAAGGAAGGTACATTTACCGTCTCCCATCAATTTCCTGAAACTGGAAAATACAAAATATGGGTAGACTTTAAACCAAAGGATGGAAATCAGACTCTAGTTACGTTTATACTCGACAAGATGATCGGTAATGCTCATAAACCTATACGCATTACAAAGGAAAGACAATATACCAAACAAATAGATAAAAACCACAAAGTCGAATTATTCATTCCAAAAGTAATTGAGTCAAATAAACTGGTTAACTTAACATTCATCATATTAGACCAAAATTCAAATCCGATTACAGATTTAACTCCTTTAATGGGAGCTGGAGGTCATAGTGTGATAATAGACAGTAGCCTAAAGGAATTCTTACATGTCCATCCAATTGAAGAGGTAAGCTCTCACTGGAAAGGTGGACCCGCAATTTCTTTTAACACTGTATTTCCATATCGAGGCTTGTATAAAGCATGGGGACAATTTCAGCATCAAAATGTAATAATAACAGCTGACTTTGTTTTAGAAGTCATATGAGAGAGTCATCTACCTTCCTTCTATCCGATAACAATGTTAAATCTGATTCAGATATGTTTCAAATAAAAATTCCATTTTTCTCAAATTTCTCTTATTAATGTTTTCTTTAATATAACTGAACCCAAAAGTATACCCCAAACTAAGAATATTATCATGGATATTTCTCCTAGTACTACAAAGTTGGGATATGTAAAAGCAGAGTAAGAGACCTCAACTCCTGTCACTATAGTAAGAATGCCTACTACTACTCTAACTGTAATCACAAATAAAAAAATTTGAATATAGTCTTAAATGTGACTTTAAGGCCGATTAATTATTATCGTGTTTAAAATTTCGAAATAAAAATGTGATAGTTATATCGGGTATTCTATGTTATATTTGCATTATTAGCCTGAGCCATTAACCAAGTTCTTAATTCCTTCCATCACGTCACCCGTAACATTTGATAGTGCTTCACCAGTTTCATTCATTGCATCTTTCATTCCTTGAGTTGCTGTTTGACTAGTCCCATTTGCTGCCTCTTGATCAACTGCATCAGTTTGATTTTGCCTTATTTCAGCAACCATGGAATGATTATAAGTATCGGATGTGGAATTAGTCAGACAATTTACCATTGACACATTTATACCCATATCAGGAGTACACTTGTACATTGTAACTTGTGCCTGTACGTTATTCGGATATAACATTTCTATACAACTTAATGTTATAGCCAAAACAAATGCAATAATACATGTCTTAATAATTTCTTTTTTTACAGATACAATATTAGAGACATCTAATCTCTTCTTAAGATAAAGAACCATCGAGATAAATATTGTATAATAAAGTATTTAACAATAGTAAATCTTATCTCTCTCTAGTGCTAAAACCAACCAACTAAAT
>DATEIH010000086.1:0-5604 GCA_035279165.1 Candidatus Nitrosocosmicus sp.
AAGGGAGGCATAATTTGCAACCCCAAGAAGATGTCAACCTCAGAGTTAGAAAGGATGACAAGGAGATATGCGTATGCAATTTCCGATATTATTGGACCCTATACTGACATTCCGGCACCAGATGTATACACTGGAGGTCAAGAGATGTCATGGATAATGGATACATATTCTACACTCAAGGGCAACCGTGGAGAACCTGGTCTAATTACTGGAAAACCCTTACCTATTGGTGGATCATTGGGAAGAACTGAAGCTACAGGAAGAGGCTTATCCTTTACTGTAAGAGAAGCTGCAAAAAAACAAAATATCAATATGAATGAGGCAGTAGTAGTAGTGCAAGGATTTGGTAATGCGGGACAGTATGCAGCTCAATTAGTTGAAGAACAGGGTGCAAAAATTATCGCTGTTTCAGACACACAAGGAGCAATAATTAACAAGAATGGATTTAAAGCAAATGAATTGATAAAATATAAGCTGGAAAAGAAATCAATCCGTGGCTTCCCTGGTGCAACGGAAATAAATAATGACGAATTATTAACTACAGAGTGTACTATTTTAATCCCAGCTGCTTTAGAAAATCAGATTACCAAAGAGAACGCATCTAGATTAAAGACTAAAATTGTTGCTGAAGCGGCAAACGGTCCGACTACTCCCGAAGCTGATAAAATTTTATATGAAAACAATATTTTAGTTATCCCAGATGTATTAGCCAATAGTGGTGGAGTAACAGTATCGTATTTTGAATGGCTTCAAAATCTAAGCAGAGAATATTGGTCAGAAGATGAGGTAAACAAGAGATTAGATGTGATTATGACAAAGGCATTTGGCGAAGTTTATGATGCTCATCAAAAATATAACACAAACATGCGTACAGCAAGTATAGCCTTGGCAGTCAATAGAGTTGCTGAAGCCATAAAGCTAAGAGGAATTTGGCCTTAAATAAAAATTGATATGAATGTATATTTTTTGACTGAAAAAATAAATCAGTAGTAGTAGTAGTAGTAGGTTAGATACCAGTCTGGTTTATTTTCGTCATTTCGCATCAACTAACGACATGTTCTATTTATTTAATAAATTAAAGAAGATTAAGTGTCTGCTTGCCCAAATGAAGGAAATAATAAGATGAATTGAAATTGTATTCTAAAAGAAATAAAAAAAATTACTCGGTCGAGAATGAGTGACCACATGAGCAGCTCTTTGTAACGTTTGGATTAGTTATCTTAAATCCTGATCCCATCAAGCTCTCGATATAATCGACTACGGCTCCTTTCAAATATTTTTGACTATAATTATCTACCAAAATCTTAACTTTATTTTGTTCTAGTATTACATCATCTTCGTCTGGATTCTCCTCAAAGCCCATTCCATATGATAACCCAGAACATCCACCGCCAGTGACATATACTCTCAAATAGAGATTATCTTTTCCTTCTTGTTTCATAAATTCTGTAACCTTTTCTGCAGCCTTTGCTGTAACATCAATGATTTTAGGTTGTTGTACACTTGCCATGATATACTATATTAAGCAATACAAATTTAAGAATGTTTTCCTATAAATAATCAAAAAAAAGATATGAATTTGTAAAAAAAGGACCTATTTATTTGACTTGGAGAGAGCGGACCATTTGGCTAACGAGCTAGCTGCTATGCTCCAGGTATTTACTGATTGATAAACCGGTACATTATTTTCCTCTAACTTATTAGCCATTTTTTGAGTAAAGGGACCACCCAACGCACCAACAAGAATGGGTTTTTTCCCTTGTCTGTTAAATTCGGCCAAAATATCAACTATCTTCTCCTCGAGAGGGTCATCTTGAAACACAAACCAAGGCATTACAATATCGACATTTGGATCATCCATAAATGTCTGGATCGCAAATTTATAATCGTCTGCATTAGCTGATCCGGTAACATCACATGGATTACCGAGTACATATGTAGCTGGATAATGTGACTTGAATGATTTCATACTCGCTTCGCTGAGTTGGGCTACCTGCAATCCCAGTCTCTCAAACTGGTCAATGGCTGCAATTATGGGTCCGGCTCCATTTGTAACCATTGCAACCCTGTTTCCGTCCGGCACTGGTTGCCATGACAGAGCTTTAAGAGAAGCAGTCAGTTCATCGTAGCTGTCCACTGAAATTATCCCATTTTGAGAAAATGCCCCCTTCACAACGCTATATGTTCCTCCCAAAGAACCGGTGTGAGAAGCAGCTTGTTTAGCACCTCTAGTAGTACGTCCATTTTTGAATACTACAATTGGTTTTTTTCGTTCTGTAATTACCTTCTTGGCAGTGTTAACAAACTTGCGACCATCCCCCAAACCTTCAACATATAAGCCTATAACCTTGGTTTGTGGGTCCTCAGCCAAATACCATATCATATCAGCTTCATCTACATCAGATCGGTTGCCATATGAAACCATTTTACTCATACCAAAAGGAAATGAGTGTTCCATAAATGCAATACCTATAGTCCCACTTTGAGACAAAAAGGACACATTTCCATTTTTAGGTCTGAGCATACGGTCATGTCCCTGGAAGGCACAATCAAGCCTATTTTCTCCGTTAAACATTCCGATGCAGTTTGGCCCAATAATTCTAATATTTAGCTTTGATGACAATTCCTTAACTTGTTGCTCGATAGCTGCTCTCTCTCCTCCTAACTCTTTCCCACCTCCAGAAATGACTACAACATTATGGATTGATTTTTCTCCACAAATCTTTAACAAATCAGGAACAAATTTCAAATCTACAGTAACAACTACCACGTCAACAGGATCTTCAATATCGCCTAGACTTTTATACGCTGGTATCCCCATTATTTCAGGATAACCTTTTGCATTTACAGGATATACTTTTCCTTTATAATCATGCTTTACCAAAGTTTCTAGCACAGAGTTTCCGATCTTTCCTATTTCGGGGGAGGCGCCTATCAATGCAATAGATTTGGCATTAAAAAACAGATCCATATTAGTAGAATTTGGCTCGATGCTTGACACAACATCATATTTTGGTTGTTCAGACAAGATGATTTTTGCATCAGCAACATAATAACTATCCGGATAGACAATTACAGGATTAAAATCTATACTATCATAGTAAGGGGAAATATCGTATCCTAATTTTCCTATATTGAGCAATGCATTTGTTAATATTTCCATATCTACGGGTTCTGAGCCACGATATCCTTTCAACAACATTTTACCTTGAAGTTCTTCAATCATTTCCATTGCATCTTCCTTAGTAAGAGGGAGAACTCTAAATGAAACATCCTTGAATAGTTCTGTAAAAATTCCTCCAAGTCCCACCATCATAACCGGGCCAAACTGAGGATCATTTTGCAAACCAACAATCATCTCAACCCCTTTTGGAACCATCTTCTCAAGCAGGACACCTTTTACGTCATAATCCTTTGATAATCTCTCATACATATCGTTAAATGCAGATTTAACAGATTCTTCATCCTTAAGATCTATTTTGACACCTCCCACATCAGTTTTATGTAAAATCTGGGGGGATACTATTTTCGCTACTAAGGGGAAACCCAATTTTTTTGCTTCTGTAACTGCTGAATCCACATCCTTAACCAGGGCAAACCCGGGTACGCTAATATTATATTCAGATAGAATACCTTTAGCAATTTCCTCGGTAATGACTTTGGTATTATTTTTAAAAGAATCCTCAAATATCGATTTGATTTTGTTTTGATCTGTCAATGAAAGTTAATTATTCTATTCGGTTTATAATTTTTCTTACTATAAAGATTGAATACCTAGAATAAGATTTACACTCCATAAAACCAAGGTTAGAAAGCATGTTACAAGTTTGAGAATGATAAGAACTTTTGAAAAAATGATCATTTATAAGCGATCACAATTATGGCTCCGCCCATTAGCTTTTTGTTAAATTCGACCTTTGAAAATTTCTTTAGTAATAATTCGTTAAGTTCCTTGTTCTTTGGCCACCTTAGAAAAGTACCATATAAAGTACGAAAAGGCAATCCCTCTCTCCCAGCGGCCAAAAATGCCATGATAACTAGGAAATATTTTAGGTAAAAGGATACAAAAAAACGAGCCAAAAAATTATCAGGTTTTCCGAGATCTACAATTAATAACCTTCCGTCCTTTTTTAAAACCCTATGAATTTCTAAAAAGGACTCATTTAAAGCAATTGAATCTCTGATTGAATAGCCACATAAGACTGCATCAAATGAGTTAGATTTGAATGGAATCTTTTCGAAAATCCCACTACATAAAAAATATCTACTATTATAATTTCTAAATCTATTCTTAATTTCAGCTAGCATTTCAGGAATAGGATCATAAAAATTAATAGTTATGTCCTCAGATACAAAATCAAGTACCAATTTTGACATGTTCCCGTATCCGGAGCCTGCATCGAGGATATGATTACCGGGAAAAACACTTTTTCTTATACCTTCTTTTCGAAACTGGTTATCTTTTCCTAACGAAATAGCACTATTTACCTTATCATAAACAGGAATGATATTCCGAAGCACTTTTATTACTTCATTCCAATATTGATTCCCTAAACCAATATTCTTCAACGTAAAAGATATAAAAAAACCAGATATTGAATTTTTGTATCGATAACAGTCAAAAGATATTAGTCGAATTACCATCTATAATCGTGGGGTAGAGGTTCTGGGTATCACACAGATTATTAACATAGGCTCGTTAAAAGCAATAGTCTTTGGCTTTTCTTTCTTTGAGATAGACGTGAAAAACGTTTATGACAAGATAAAGTCCAAAGATAAGACTGTCAATATAATATTTGTTAACTCTAAACTGGTTTATGGAATAGACCACATAATGGGAATCTTAAAGATAATTAATGAGGAGGATAAAAGAAATATCAAGTCAATTATAAAAAACGTCGAAATTGAATTTCTACTTAGAATATGTTACACAAATCAAATCGAATATGCCATAAAATCAAACTTCGGAGATTTTATGAATAAAAACTTTGTTGTAGTATTGATTTCTAAACTTGAGCACAAACTGGGAAACACTCGAGACTTTCTCATGCCTTTTGGCATTGAGGATAATAACTTGATAAGTCCTGATGCCATCAAGAAAGATTACATCCTCAAATACTTCTTTAAAGATAGATTCAAAGGAAACTACCATATATTTTTAAATAATGAGGAAAAATATTTGAAATTTCTTATTGAGAAAGCAGCGATATCCCTAAATTGAGCAGATTTAGTAAATAGAATGTATTTTTCATATCATAATTCATACTATTCTGAGGCCCTCTTTTCTGTCATTGAACTAAACATCATACCTGAACTGATAACAGATATTCCTGAATACTTTCCTATAATCTCTACGAGCAGAATCCATGTAGGATTAGTCAAATTAACTGGATAATTCAAATGAGGGCCAATCGAGTTAATTATGTCCTTTTTGCTTAATTTGGTATGCCTCTTTTCAATCAGAATTTTTACAGGTCCTTTACCTGCAATTTTCTGCTTAGCCAAATCAAGCAAGCAGTCTTTAATTTCTTCAACCTCGCTTAGCACTACCCTATGTATTGGAACAAATCGAAGTAGATTTCTGATATCCCATGGTGAATCCTT
>DATEIH010000087.1:0-8686 GCA_035279165.1 Candidatus Nitrosocosmicus sp.
TACCATATAAACAAAACCAGTAGACAGGGCGGCTATCCTGCTTAATCTTTGGGTACTCGTGTTAGGAGAAGTTAGGAAAACCGTAGAGAGGCCCAATTTGGTAGTTACTTTTAAATAATCACCGGCTTCTTCAAAATTCAGATCTGGAACTATAAAACCATCCAAGTCACTGTTTTTAGAATGGTTTAAGAATTTTTCTAATCCATTAGAATAAAGTATATTTGAATATGTCATTAATAACAAAGGAGTTTCACTATATCTCCCCCTAACTGATTTTGCCAAGTTTAAACAGTCCTGTGGAGTAATTCCAGAGTTGAGAGTTTTTGAAAATGCATCCTGGATTACCGGCCCGTCTGCCATAGGATCAGAAAATGGCACTCCTATCTCGATTATATCAACTCCAGAGAGGATTAGTTGTTCAATTATCTTCTTAGAAGATTTCAATGTAGGGTATCCTCCTACAATATATCCTATCAATGCCTTCTCATTTCTTTTTGCTAAATTATCAAAAGTTCGGGTAACGTTATTTTCAAGCTTCAAGGATGTGCAAATCCCTTAGTTTTCAAATTCATTTAAATACCTTCCTTAGGTCCAGACTGAGACAGATAATCTCTTACTATTTGCAAATCTTTGTCACCTCTGCCTGATACAGTTATTACGATAGTTTCATCCTTCTTGAAATTCTTTGAATGTTTTAAGATATACGCAATGGCGTGTGCAGACTCTAAAGCAGGAATTATTCCTTCAAGTTTTGACAATTGCAAAAAGGCCTTAATGGCTTCTTTATCAGTTACGTGGGGATAAATGGCTCTATCTGTGTCTCTTAGATTTGCATGTTCAGGGCCGATTCCAGGATAATCGAGTCCAGCGGAAATACTGTGTGCTTCGCTTATCTGTCCATTTTTATCTTGTAAAAAATAACTCTTCATTCCATGGAATATACCTATTTTTCCTTTTGACAATGTAGCCGCATGTAAGTCAGTACGAATACCTTCTCCTCCTGCTTCTACTCCTATCAGCTTGACTTTCTTATCATTTACAAAGGGGTAAAACGATCCAATAGCGTTACTCCCGCCACCGACACATGCTATGATTGCATCAGGCAATTTTCCGGTTAGCTTCTGAACTTGTTCCCTTATTTCCTTTCCTATCACACTTTGGAAATCCCTTACCATTGTCGGGAATGGATGCGGTCCCATGACTGAACCAATTAAATAATGGGTATCTTGAACATTTGCGATCCAATCTCTCAAAGCTTCATTTATAGCATCCTTAAGTGTCTTTGACCCAGAGTGCACAGAGTGCACTTTCGAATTTAATAAATTCATCCTAAAAACATTGAGTTGTTGTCTTTCTACATCCTTTGCGCCCATATAAATTTCGGATTTGATGTCAAAAACTGCTGATGCAATTGAAGTAGCCACTCCATGTTGACCCGCCCCCGTTTCGGCAATGATTCTGGTCTTGCCCATTTTTTTAGCAATTAAAGCCTGTCCCAAGGTGTTGTTAATCTTGTGTGCTCCGCTATGGAGAAGATCTTCCCTCTTTAAATAAATTCTTGGGCCTCCAAGGTGTCTGGTCAAATTACTAGCGTAATAAAGTGGAGTTGATCTACCTGCGAAATTTTCAAGTAAATCTCTTAATTCGTGTTCAAACGATTTGTCCATTTTCAATCTTTGATACCATTCATCCAGATCTTCTAAAGCTGGAATCAATGTCTCAGGAACATATCTACCACCAAATGTTCCAAATTTTCCTAAATCAGTATTATTTTTCAAATATATAGAAATGAAATTAGGTCATTGTTACATAATACTCTATCTATTTAACCGAACTATCGACTAATTCTTTTATTTTTTGACCCATTTCTTTAGATTTTTCCATCAGTGTTGTCCCAATTAAAAAGGCGTCTGCTCCTGCACTTTTTAACTTCCTAATATCCTTTGGTTCTTTTATACCACTTTCTGAAATGACAATATTATCATTTTTAGAAACTTCAGATAATATTCTAACTGTCGTGTCTAAATTCACTTCTAGTGTACTTAGGTTTCTATTATTGATACCAACTATGCTAAAGGGTTTATTTAATTTACTGTTACTCTTTATAGTCTCATTAAACTCAACTTCATTATGAGTTTCTAAGATAACTTCTAGACCAATCTTCTTAGCATATTCGGCCAATGTCTCCAAGTTACCCTCTGACAAGTTTGCGTCAAATACAGTTTTTATAAGCAATATGCAATCAGCACCGGCTTTCTTTGCGGCTTTGATTTGGATGTCACTTACAATTATATCTTTCATCAGTATGGGCACAGTAACATGCTTTCTCGCTCTCAAAATATTACCTATTGATCCATTAAACAGGTAAGGCTGAGCTAAAATCGATATACCAATTGCCCCAGCTTTTTCCATTATCGTCGCGATTTCCTCGACTTTCACTTCATTATCGTCAACTAAGGTTCCGTTTGATGGGGATGCATACTTTATCTCTGTTAAAAGTGGGTTCTGTTTGCATTTTAAAATATTATTCCGCAAACTTATACATGTATGATTTGTATATTCGCGGTCTCCATTAATTTCGTACATTCCTTCATCAATAGCCTTAAAGGAATTCTTTACAAGCGTTCTTAACATGGATCTAGTGCTTGGAAACTTAAGATTATTTGTTGTCATATTGGTCATAAATTGATGGTAAAAATCGGCTTTTAATCTTCTAACTAACCATAAAAGTTAATGTATCTATCTTTAACTCTAGTCTCTTTTTGATTCTTCATCACGCCAATCAAAATATCAATGCATGTATTTTCTGTAATTTCACCAAAGGCCACTTGGGTAGAGAGGGTTTTCAAATCAAGGTTACTATCGATAAACGCACTCATGCTTGATAATATCTCAGATTTTTGTATCATTTTTTTCAATCTCAAATTATGATAATTTATGTGGATTTCGTTTGCCTCATCATAGTCTACGCCATACATATCTGAAATTTTTAAACTGAGGGTTTTTTCCTTCTCTTTAACTATATCCTCATGCAAAGCATCCAAGGCACTCTTTCCTTTAATTGGCAATCTATTATCTATGTCATTTTTATCATTATCTTTGCCAAAGACATTGTCATTATTTTCGTAAGAATTCATGATGATATACTTATTATACGTGGAATGCCATAATAAAACTTTTCATTATAGTAACATTCATTCCGGCCAAAATAATAATAAACACTTAATTATAATTGATTCAATCTACCTTTTCTATAAAGCAATTATGAGCAATACTCCAAAATTTATATTTGTAACTGGGGGAGTAATGTCTGGCTTAGGGAAAGGAATTGTAGCTTCATCTATCGCCAAATTATTACAACTTTGTGGACTGAAAGTAACTTGCATCAAAATAGATCCTTATTTGAATTATGATGCAGGAACAATGAATCCTCTCACACATGGTGAGGTATTCGTTACTGATGACGGTGGTGAATGTGACATGGATATCGGAAACTACGAGCGTTTCCTTAATATCAGTTTAAAATCAAGCCATAATTTGACTGCAGGGCGAATATTTTCAAATGTGATAGGACTGGAAAGAGAGGGTAAATATCTTGGCCAATGCGTGCAAATAATACCACACATAACAGATGAAATAAAAAAACAGTTGAGAAAGATATCACTAGATGAGAATTTAGAAGTTATGGTAGTGGAATGTGGTGGAACAGTTGGAGATATTGAAAGCTTGCCTTTCTTGGAGGCATTGAGGCAAATGGAGTTGGAAGACGGGTATACAAATACTTTCTTTGTTCACGTAACCTTAGCTCCTGTATTAGATGCTGTGGGTGAGCAAAAAACAAAGCCCACCCAGCATAGCGTCCAGGAATTGCGTAGGATAGGAATACAACCAGACTTATTGGCGGTGAGATGTAGAACTCCATTAACGAGAGAAACGATCAGAAAAATTTCACTGTTCGCTAGTATTCCGACCGAATGCGTAATGTCTAGTCATGATGCACCTTCGATCTATTCTGTTCCTAAAATTCTGTTCGATCAGGGCATCACGAAAGTAATTTCAAAGAGTATGAATTTGGATTTAACCCCTAGAATTTTGAAATGGAATAAGATTGCTAATTCCTTCTTAAAATTCGACGGAAGCGTGAAGATAGCTATAGTTGGCAAATACGTCGATTTAAAAGATAGTTATGTAAGTGTATCTCAAGCGTTGCTACATACCGGTGCTAAATTCGCCAAGGAGATAATTATAGATTGGATAGATTCTGAACGATTTGAATACTCCTATTCTAACAATCTTGGTAAACGTACCGGTAACACAAAGATTTTTGATTGTTTAAAGGAATTTGATGGTATTTTAGTTCCCGGAGGATTTGGAAGTAGGGGAAGCGAAGGTATAATCGGTTCATGTAATTTTGCAAGGGTTAATGATGTTCCCTTTTTAGGGATTTGTTTTGGTTTTCAACTTGCTATAGTGGAATATGCGAGAAATGTCTGTCAATTAAATGATGCAAATTCTACAGAAATTAATCCGGAGACTAACAATCCTGTCGTCCTATATATGCCAGAACAAAAACAAGTCAAAGCAATGGGTGGAACAATGAGATTGGGACTTCACGATATTCAGATCAATCCTGGTTCTATTGCTTCGAAAATTTATGGAAAAAAGATGATTCAAAAACGTCATAGACACAGGTATGAATTTAATCAAGAATATAGAGATCTGATTGAAAGTAACGGCATGAAATTTACTGGCTCATCAGATACTGGTAAAAGGATCGAAATTTTAGAAATTCCTGGTCGCAAGTTCTTTCTGGGCATCCAATATCATGGTGAATTTCATAGCCGACCAGGCTATCCAGAACCTGCATTTGAAAATTTCATAAAAGCAAGTATTGAAAATATGAGGCTAACCAAGAATCTTATTTAGGCCCTATATTTTTAACTCGTAGATTTTTTGTCTGGCATCTCTGAGAGAAATTTTCTTTTTTACGTAGCCCCTATTTAACAGGTGAGATAATGATAATCTAATTGTTCTTTCAGGCAACATTGTCTTGTTAATTAAATCCTTTTGGGTCATAGCGCCTTCATACTCTAGTGTTTTGAGAATTAATTTTGCACTTGGTGGCATACGTAAAAGATCTTCTGCGTACTTTACCTTTTTCTCTATTATTCTGGTAGCAGAATAATTGTTGTTAAGCGTTACCAATCTGGCGGGAAATTCATGCTTGTTACATTGCAATTTATCTGTAATCTTAACCCTAGATGTTCCATCCAATATTACCTCACAATGATGACTTGACGTTATATCTACTATCTCTACAAAACTTTCATCAGAAACGATAAGAGGGCGTCTGGTATTGTCTAATGAGTTTACGGAGACTACTACAACAACGTGTGAATTTTGGAGAACAATTGGACCTCCAGCTGACATTGCATAGGCGGTTGAACCAATAGGCGTTGCAATAATTACTCCATCGCTGTTATCATGCCAAATATCTTTATTGTTAATTCTGAGAAAATGTTCCATTAGGATAGCACTCTTATTAGAAAATATTGCTACGTCATTGAGAACAGGCTCTATTTCTTTCCCATCTACCTTAACAGCTAGTCTTTCTTCTTCCCTTATCTCATAGTTACCGGACTTCAGTGATTCCTTTATTAGATCAATGCCTTTAACATCAATCTGGGCTAGAAATCCGGTGGAGTTTGATTCATAAAGGCCTAATACAGGAGCTGATTGTACTGATGTCTTGTGAAAATAATTGAGAATACCTCGGTCACCACCAGGCACAACGACCATGTCAACATCTTTGGCAACATCCTGGTTTGAAGCATTCATAATCTGTGTCTGTATATGAGATTCTTCTAGTGTTTTTACAACTTGGCTCAACATCGTTGAATCTTTACCGGTAAATCCTGACAAAGCTATTCGCATTATAATGAATCTTTCTTTGATTAAGGTAATTTAATAAAGTTTGTTTTTATTTCGATTTTTGTCGCCTAATCAACTACTTTAAATTTTATGGTATTATAAAAATAAGATGCGAATCTCTCTATAGAATTCATTTTGTCTGGGACTTTTTGAACTCCTTTCTTCTTTGAATCCAAAGAAGCAATAACAGATCCAGCTCCAAAACAGATTGCCCAAAGTGGATCCCGTTCTTTTAAATAAGCGCATGTGAACCCAGTGGCAAGGATATCGCCGAGGCCTGTGTGATCAGGACTATCAATTTTTTTAAACTTGATTGTATAAACAATATTCTTATGCAAGAAAATAATGCTATTATCGCATGTTGATATTACAAATTGGAGATTAAACTTATCTCGTATTTTTATCATTCCTTCTATAGATGCAGTTCCCCCAGTAAGTGCAGATAATTCCTCTGGATCAGCTTTTATAGCTGTCACACCATTAAGATCTAAATCAATGATTTTCCTATTTAGGATTAGCCCTTCTTTGTTTTTATAACGGAGAAATCCTTGCGGATCAATCATAATGAAACTGCCCCTGAATTTATCGACTACTTTTTGGAGGGTGGCTTGAGAGATTTCCTCATATATGGGACTTACTAAGAAGGCATTACTATCCACAAAATCATCTACACTAATCTCTGAACAACTTGATGAGAGGAAAAGTTGGCGTCCCCCTTCTTTGTTCAAAACTAGTCTAAATTTGGTTGTGAGTTTTGACTTATCAATTTGATTTTCAGTCAAAAATATATTGCAATCTCTTAACAATTGGGTTTTTTCTACCATATCGTTTCCAACTCTGGTAGCAGCAAAAGCATCAAAGCTGAATGTTTTTGTTAATAGAGATCCATAGCAAACTGGTCCTCCAAGACTTTCAGTCTTTACACCATCCAGATCAATTATCTCATCTAGGGCCACATGCGATGCAATACAAACTTTCATGGACTTTATCTTTCTTACTTAAAAATTTTAAAGCAACATAAGAAGGTTATCATAAGATTTAAAGGATGGAAATAGTTTCAAAAATAATGGATGCCTAAGAAAAGAACCAGCAGGGGAAGAACTAAGGGTGGAAAAGGGAGTTCGGGAACAGTTCATTGCAGTCAGTGTGGTGCAATGGTGCCCAGAGATAAAGCAAAGAAAATTACGGGAAGGATTACCCTGGTAGAGCCTCAGTTAGCAAAAGAATTGAAGGCACAAGGTGCTTATATTGCTCCTTCAACAGATGTTAAATTTTATTGTGTTTCTTGTGCAGTACACCGAGGTATAGTAAAAGTTAGATCGGAAAACGATAGACGAAACTCAGGGAAATTAGGCTAGTAATTTTTTCTGATTCCATATCTGGAATTCTTATAGATATATTTACTATAAAGCGGTTTATATTGAATAGAAATTTACTTGATTTTTTAATTTAAAAAAGATAATTTGTTTATTGAGTATTATTTTCTAGTTTCTTATCATCTTTGTTTTTAGACTTCAAGTCTTTATTATCGTCACTATCCGTATTACTAGATGTGCTTGATGCTGTGTTACCGGTATCACTCATGTCCGTAGTTTCATTATCCGTATTACTAGATGTGCTTGATGCTGTTTTGCTCTCTGTAAATTTCTTGTAAACTTCGTCCTCGCCCTCTTGGTCAAAAACAATATTCGCGATATTTCTTCCCGTTTCATTTGGATCAGTCCCTTCCAAATATTGAGCTTTTGTGGTAGTTGACGATGGTGGTGGAGGTGGTGGTGGAGGTGTTTTTGTGGTAGTTGACGATGGTGGTGGAGGTGGTGGTGGAGGTGTTTTTGTGGTAGTTGACGATGGTGGTGGAGGTGGTGGTGGAGGTGTTTTTGTGGTAGTTGACGATTTAAAGGAGCTATCAGGAGTTGTCGTTTTCTTGTTATCGGGCTTATCCAGATAATCATTGACATTCCTTGTAATCTTTGATAATGATGTTGGTGGTTCATTTAGCCTAGAAGTAATGGTACCAGATGAACCATCATATTCATGATTTCTACTAGACATATCTTTAAAAGTTTGGGCTGAAAAGAGTGAGGCCCCAAACTTTGTTGAAACCACTTTTAGCCGCTCAAGTACAGTTATAGCTGTTAAGATAGAAATTATCCATAAAGCCACAGATATGTTGTCTTGGAACGGTATAAAACCCAGAATAACGATAATAAGTATTCTCTCTGCTCTTTCTGCGATACCTTTTCCTTTTAGATCTACTCCTAAACCTTCACCGCGGGCTCTTGTATAGCTAACCAACAATGACAGTGATAAAGCAACTAAAACAAGTACAGGATTTGTAAAACTACCTATAAGGATGCCGATAAATATAATTATTTCAGATACTTTGTCTAATACTGAATCAAGATATCCACCCAATGCCGAGGTTCTTTTTGTTACCCGAGCCACTGCTCCGTCTACGACGTCAAAGAAGCCTGCCAAAAGAAGGAATAAACTGCCTAAGAAAGTGGCAGTATACCAGTCCACTCCAATTGCAGGTGAATGTAAAGAAAACATAATAGCTGATATTATTGAAAGACCTAAACCTATCCATGTCCAGAAGCTTGGTCCAAAACCTAAACTTGCAAATACTCTTCCTACCTTTTCAATTATAGGATCAAATCTATTTCTTAAGTTGTTAAGCACGTAATAATTTGACCCGTGTCGTAATATATAACCTTTTACTATTTTATAATTCCACTTATATTTTAGAAATCTA
>DATEIH010000088.1:0-3653 GCA_035279165.1 Candidatus Nitrosocosmicus sp.
ATAAACTTTATTTGGTTCTAAAACAGTTAATCCACTATATTTAGAATATAATGGTGAAACCTCATTAGGTAAACCGGAAAACTTGGATAATATTGACTTTCTAGAAGACAGCATCCACTGGGGTTCACCTTCGTTTTTGGACAGTATTTCATGTACATTATTTTCTGAAAGTATTGATAATGGAATCATTATGAATCAAACTTTATGACAAAATAAAAAGATAGCAATGAATCTAAACTGGCCATTAACCTACTGATCCTTCCATCTCCATTTTTACCAGCCTGTTTAGTTCTACAGCATATTCCATTGGGAGTTCTTTAGTAAAAGGTTCCATAAACCCACCTATAATCATACTCAAAGCATCAGATTCAGAATAGCCCCTACTCATTAAATAAAATATTTGCTCATCACCAATTTTTCCTACTGTTGCCTCATGAGTAATAGTTGCATCCTCTTCATTAACTTCAACATATGGATATGTATCGGTCCTTGAAAATTCATCAAGTAATAATGCATCACATCGAACATTTGATTTTACTCCATAGGCTCCTTTTGCTACATGCAATAATCCCCTATAAGTGGTTCTTCCTGTATCCTTACTAACAGATTTACTAGTAATTCGGGATGTGGTATGAGGTGCAAGATGGACCACTTTTGCACCAGCATCTTGGTGTTGATTCTTTCCTGCAAAGGCCACAGACACTATTTCGGCATGAGCATTCTTACCCAGCATGTAAACGCCAGGATACTTCATAGTGAGTTTGCTTCCCAGATTGCCATCTATCCATTCAACAGATGCATTTTCATAGGCGTATGCTCTCTTTGTAACTAGATTATATACATCCTTGCTCCAATTTTGAATAGTAGTATATCTAATTCGTGCTCCTCTTTTGGCAATCAATTCGACTACAGCAGAATGCAAAGACTCGGTAGAATAGACAGGTGCAGTACATCCTTCAATATAATGAACATCGGCACCCTCATCAGCAATAATCAAAGTTCTTTCAAATTGTCCAATGTTTTCGGCATTAATTCTGAAATATGCTTGTAACGGCAAATCCACTTTTACATTTGGAGGAATATAGATAAACGAACCACCTGACCATACAGCGCTATTAAGTGCTGCAAATTTATTATCCTCTGGTGGAATAACTTTTCCAAAGTGCTTTCTTAACAAATCAGGATATTTTTTAACTGCTGTATCAGTATCTAGAAATATTACACCTTGTTGTTCAAGATCTTCACGCAAATTGTGATAAACGGTTTCTGATTCATATTGTGCCCCTACTCCCGCTAAGAATTTTCTTTCTGCTTCCGGTATACCTAATTTTTCAAAAGTATTTCTAACCGACTCTGGAACATCATCCCAGTTCTTACTTTGCTTTTCAGCAGCCTTAGCGTAATAATAAATATTCTGGAAATCTATGTGAGACAAGTCTCCTCCCCAGTTCGGCATTGGTTTACTCATAAAAACATCAAATGATCTTAATCGGAAATCACGCATCCAATCAGGTTCCCCTTTCATTTTGCTTATTTCTTCTACTGTACCCCTCGACAGGCCCTTTTTACTTAAATATACATAAAGTTGAGTGGAATCTTTAAAATCATATTTACTATAATCCATATCTAGTTCTTTTGAGGTCATACCGTTAATAACGGCGTTATGTATTATAAGTATTTTTATATTAAAATATGTATAGATTAAAGAAAAACATAAGTATGCCAATGGTTTGATCGAGCCTATTAGGTCTCCCTAACATTGGAAACATTTCTGTTCAAATAAAAAAGTAATCAATATATTCCCATAAAAAAGTTTTCAAATATGCAAATTGAGGGCAGTGTAATAGTGTGTGATTCTATTGACGAAAAGGGGATTGAGATCTTAAAAAAGGCAGGACTCACTGTTGAATATTTACCAGAGATAACAAATCAAGAATTAATATCAAAAGTAAAAGACTATGACGTAATTGTTGTACGCAGTAGGACTAAGATAACAAAAGATGTAATACAAAATGCAAAGAGAGCAAAAATAATAGCAAGAGTAGGAGTAGGTCTGGACAATATAGACACAGACGAGGCCAAAAATAAAAACATCGAAGTAATTAACGCAGGGGAGGCTTCAGTAAATGCAGTTTCTGAATTAGTATTAGGGTTCATATTCTCACTAAGCAGGAATATACCCATTGCCAATAATGCTACTAAGAATGGTAAATGGATTAAAAAAGATCTAATTGGAGTAGAATTAAAAGGTAAATATTTGGGAATTATCGGATTAGGAAAGATCGGAAGAAATGTGGCCAGACTGGCAAGGGGATTAAGAATGAACTTGATAGGTTATGATGTTGTTCCTATTGATAAGAGCTTTGTTCAGGAAGTTTCACTTATTACAACAGACCTCAAGACTTTGGTGGAAAGTTCAGATTTTATAACAATTCATGTACCATATACTGAACAAACAAAGTATCTCATAGACAAAGAAATGTTGTCAAGAATGAAAAATAATGCATTCTTGATCAATACTTCAAGAGGAGAAGTGATAGATGAAGAGGCACTTGTCGACTGTTTAAAAAATAAAAGAATAGGGGGAGCAGCTTTAGACGTTTATGAGGTCGAACCACCCACAAATAAGGAATTACTAGAACTCAATAACATAGTGTGCACTCCTCATATTGCAGCCCAAACCAAAGAAGGACAAGAATTAGCATCAGCAGTAATAGGTGAAAAAATAATTCAAAGGCTATTAGAAAGACAAATAGAATAACCCACTACGATATTATCTATAGACATCGATAAATGCTATCTTTTTGAGGATAATCACATTATAGTTGTATAGGTAGTTATAATAGAGATAAACTTTATGTAACAAATACCTAGTTACAGCCAGTCACAGCCTACAAAATTGATAACCCATTACTATCCCAATAAGAACAGCTTTCATAGAAAAGATTAAGAATCAGACGATCTGAATCACTTTAGTCTTTGAATATAATCCATGAATTATCTTAATATTTGAAGGTTTAATATTAAAATGCTTTGAAATGGTATTTATTAGCGCCCTATTTGCCTTACCTTTAACTGGAACACAACGTATTGAAACTTTAATCTCCATTGTTGCCTCATCGACTATGAATTGACCACTGGGATCAAATTTAACTTTTACAATATATGTACGAAACGAATCCCTTTTCTGCACAATTGATGTAACAATGAATGTTTTTTATCTTTTAAAAGATATTAATCAAAGATTAAGCAAAACCAACTTTAGAGTAGAACGCCCAAATTTCTTCGACCGATAATATTTTCCTTTTACAAAAATAATCATTCAACCAAAAAATAACTGATAGGTTATTTCATTGCATCCAATAAATCTTTCTTAAATGATTGTCTAGCTCTCTGTAAATACAGATAAAATAAAGCCATGACAAAGCTAGCTACTCCACCCACTATAAACAAGGCATTTAGAGTCACTATTGCGAGTAACGCTATAACAAGAGTACTCAATGTAAAAATTAAAGAAATTTTCTTTAATTTATTCATAGTAGGAAAAAAGGCAAACACCAATATAAATACAACTGAAATGAATTGATGATGATTAGTATAAAATATATGAACTACACTACGAAGCTGATGTACAACTATATCTAGAAGTCAAC
>DATEIH010000089.1:0-2784 GCA_035279165.1 Candidatus Nitrosocosmicus sp.
GAGGACAGCAGCAAAAAATTTATGATATCAACAAGTTGGGAAAAAAAACAACCACGGCTTTTAGTTTTAGCTGTAGATGTATCTGAGGGTAACACTGTGACATTTGATAGCTATTATAGAGAAGAGGATTCCAAAGATCCCTTGTATCAATCCAATGGTATCACGATAGATCATGTAATGGCAAGCGGTACTATTCCTGTATTCTATGACTTTCGTATAATAGCCAAGCGACAGTTTTGCGATGGTGGCTTGTTAAGCAATACTCCCTTTAGGGAACTTTTAAAAGCTCATCAGAACTATTGGTTAAAAAAAATTGAAGATGACGTTAACCTGAAAATTCCAGACCTAGAGGTGTATATAGTAAATTTGCATCCTCCTACCGGAAGCCTGATTAAAGAAGATGATCACGATGGTGTCAGAGATAGAATTAATGACATCATCTTTTCGGATCGAAACTCACACTATGATGAAAATGCATTTTCAATGGTTACTGATTGCTTTGCAATAATTGAAAAATTAAAATCATTAGCAGAAAGTAATATGAGCAAAGACCAAGTTGATACCTTTCGACATGATCTTGAGAAATTTCTAAGCAGTACAAAAGCAAAAAGCAATTTTGGAATGGGTAAAACCAATAGCTACAAGGATGTATTAAATGGCATGTTTAAACTTACAAAGGTAATTAGGATTCAAAATCATAATAATGATTATGAGGATAGTATATATACCAAAGCTGCAGATTTTACCAAAAAGTCGATCAAGGATTTGATAAAAAAGGGGAGAGAAGATTCAAAATTCTTGTTGGATGGGATGGGGTAGATTTATAGACCTACCACCGAAAGGGATGTACTTACTAATATGGGTATCATCTATGCAATCTCAATAAACTATTTTTATATTTGCTTATGATGAGACTCCCTATTACATAATTAATTTATCCGATGACAAATACCCTTAAAGCATAAGAAATCTATCTTACCTGAGTTCATCTTGGACTCTTTGTACAACCCCTTTCATCTGTTCCTTAGCCTCTTTATATCCATCTTGTATTAGTTGTCGAATGGTGGTTTCGGAAAAATCAAAAGTCTTGTTTGAAATAGTATGGCTATCATTTTTTCTCTCTAAACGAACGACAAAATCAACATCTACTCTAGACTTCAATAAATCCTCATATTTTAGTTTTTTTCCAGTTGCAAGATGAATACCCTTGGTTTCTTCTGCAAAGAGGCGCTTTAGTTCCTCATCGCTTACGCCATTTTTTTCTGCTAATTTAATTAGCGACCCTGCAAATGATGCAAAATCAGATAGGAGAATTGCAATATTTTCATCAAACAACGTTCTGTCGTGGTATATAATGTCATTCTTTCTGTCAACAACGCCATCATAGTCGGTGGGAAGATATTCCTGTTTTGCTGGGTGGAGATTTATTATACCATATCTAAGCGTGGGAATACCGGATTCTAATTTCCTCACTCTATACCAATATTCTCTATGAGACACAATGGTCTGTCTTAACGGGGTATTAGCTAACAGCCCACCATCCCAAAAAGAATGTATGCTAGTAGTATTGCTTTTTGGAGCCGTCCGGCTATTATCGTCAGCAGATGTAGCATCATCTCGTCCTTCGAATATCAAGGGACGGGTTTCAACGTTTATCTTAGTATAGTCGTAATTTACAGGCACTGAACAACTTGCTAGTACAAAGTCAGATGTAATACCATCATTATATCTTATGACGTGTTCAAAGCCCTCATTCTCTGCATTTTTTTCCGAACCAGGATATTTTAGCTTACCATATCTGCCATATTCAGATTTTCTTGTTCCATCTTCCTTTTCATAACTATCAAAGATTACAGGAGATCCTTCCTGTACATCCACGGCAACAAGCAAGAGCCTGGGTTCTCCCTTTTCAAAGCTGGTAGAAATAGGAAATTTTGCAAACTTTTCAAGACTATCTTTTAACGGCTTATTATCATAAGTATACCAAGTATTTGAAGGATCAAAAAATCGATCATCTGATATGGGTCTCTTAGGAACAAATACTTTAGGAACACCATTGAAAATGAATTGCTTTGTACTAAAATATCTTCTGGCAGATTCACCTGATGCGACCCGGCTATTCATTTTACGCCAAGAATCCCAGTAGCCTACAAAGTTTGGAATGTTATCAACCCATGATCGCGTAGAAAGATATTCCCAAAATTCTACTAACCTTTCGCCAGATCCTTCCCAAGTCTTATTTTCTATGACATAACTTACCAAGATCGCAGCGTTTATCGAACCTATCGATGTTCCCGATATAATATGAAATAGTGTATCGTTTTCTCTGCCTTCAATTTTAAAAAACTCTAAAAGAGACTCCTTAATGGCATTATAAACTCCGGCTTCATATGCTCCTAGTGAGCCTCCTCCTTGAAATATTAGTGCTCTGTTTATATTGGATTTCACATCTCGTGATATGTTTTAGTCCGTTATAATGATTATCCTTTACCTTTGATTCCGCTATCAATTCTAATATTGAAATCCCAAATTAAAATTAACTTTATTGCGTTGCTATATGAAATCTTCAACTAAATATTGTACGATATTATCCGAACCATCTTGTTGAATATCGGATAGGTTTTAATTAAAAGGTTGGGTCCAACCTTAATCCGGAAAAATACATCAGGATGTTATATAACGGATCATAGGAATTGTAAAAGTAATTTTTTCTAATGATGGCTGATGATATGATTTTGGTATAAAGAGCCATGCTTTAATATGAAATTGAGATTGGTAAATATA
>DATEIH010000090.1:0-10167 GCA_035279165.1 Candidatus Nitrosocosmicus sp.
TACCACAATATTATAAATAAAATAGTTATTTATATCTTGAGAGAATTTTTTACTTGGATTCAGAATTCGATATTACTTCCCGTGAAGTCTTTCTCATCTCAATAAATGTTTCAGTTTTCTGTACCCCTTCAATCCTTCCTACTTTTTCAGATATGATTTGATGCATTTCATCTAAAGAACGAGCAGTCATAGTTACCAGCACATCAAATCTTCCAGTAACTTCGGCTACTTCTCTGACCTCGGGAATTTTAAAAAGCTCTCCAAGTACATTATCCCTTAATTTAGAATCCATGGTAATTCCAGTTAGTGCTTTAACATTAAAACCTAAGGCTTCATCATTTATTACAATTGTAAATTTCTTAATCAAACCTCTCTTCACAAGTCGCTTGATTCTGCTATAAACTACAGAGGAATTGATATTAATCTTTTTTGAAAGCCTGGGAACAGATATACTTGCATCCTTTGACAACTCGCTTAATATTTTGAGATCAAGATCGTCAATTCTTCCCATAAATTTCAAAATATACTATTTTTTCGTGGTTAATAAATGTATAATTTTTATTTTTGTTATAAAGTTTGTTTATTTTTAAAAAAATTTATATAATTTTTTTTGTTTTGAACAACTCAGCTAGTAGTACTGCTCCTTTTGCCGAACCCATTTTTTCGTTGTGAGTCAGTAAAACGTACTTTATCCCATTGTTGAACACTGAATCCTTTCTTAATCTACCTACCACTGTAGTCATACCGTTGTTGATTTCTCTGTCAACCCGTGGCTGAGGTCTTGTTGGATCATCATTGACAACAATGTAATCTCGTGGAGCAGCAGGAAGATTCTTGATTGATACATTGTCAGAAAATTCCATCATTTTCTTCTTAACGGATGAGGGATCTGCATTCTCAATTGTCTCTACAAAAACCACCTCAGTATGACCATCAGATACTGGCACTCTAGTACAGGTGCAACTGACTTTTACATCATTAACAGAGATTTCTTTAGATTCTTTATCATATTTGCCCAATATTTTTTTGGTTTCTATTTGAACTTTTTCTTCCTCTTTAGGAATGTATGGAATGACATTGTCTAATATATCCAAAGCAATAACACCAGGAGACCTACCTGCTCCAGACAATGCTTGCATAGAGGTCATAAAGACACTTTTCACTCCAAAACTATCGATCAAAGGTTTTAGAGTAATTGCGAGTCCGGTAGTAGTGCAATTTGGCATTGGGGCGATAAAGCCTTTCCACTGACGCTCCTCCTGTTGCTTTTTTAAAAGGTCGGTGTGGTCATCATTAATTCCAGGTATCAAGATGGGAACATCGTTTTCATATCTAAAAGCAGCAGCTGTACTAATAACAGGAACATGAGCAGCTAGCTTTGGCTCGATTATTTGTGCATCATCAGATTCCAATGCAGTAAAAATCAAATCAAAATCCTTTGGATTTATGTCGTCAAATTTAGATATGGTCTTATCTCTAACATATTCTGGGATTTGTTCTCGATTATGCCATTTTAATATACCTGACTGAGGATCTCTGATTGCGTCCACATATTTTTTGCCGGCAGATCTTTCAGAAGAGACAACATGAGTTAAATTAAACCAAGGATGTTTGTCAAGTGCAACCACAAATTCTTGACCAACAGCGCCAGTTGAACCGATTAACGCTACTTTTAACATATTGAAATGGTTAGAAATAAAACAATTAATAATCCTTTTTAAAAAGTAAAAAACTAAAACTATTATACAATGTGTGAAAAGATCCTTTCATACTAAAAAAAAAGGTAAGAAATCATCGGATTGAAACGACATTACAACATTGTGTTCATGGTGGAATCTACTCTGTAAAAAATCATAAGAATATAAGAATAGATTTTAGTTCAAACATAAATCCTCTAGGAATTTCCAAGAAAGTTTTTGAAAAATTAAAAACCAATATCAAACTTGCGTATATTTATCCGGATCCAAAATGCACTGAATTGAAAAAAAAGATAATAGAGTATACCGATTGTGAGTTTGATCTTGACCTTAATGAGAATTTAATAACTGGAAATGGCGCCACAGAATTGATACATTATTTTGCCGCCGCGTTTGTCCGAAAAAAAACATTGATTCCAACACCCACATTTTGTGAATATGAGCTTGCTGCAAAACGCAGGAAATCAAAATTGGTGTTTATACGCCCTCTTGACAATAACTTTCAAATTGATTCAGACTCCATTGTAAAGATAGCAAATAGCCCGGACAAAGAAATAGGATCAGTATTCTTATGCAATCCAAATAATCCTACAGGAAAGTTTTTCAGAAAAGAAATATTAGGAATATTAGAAAAAATTGATAAAAAGATCCCAATCCTGCTAGATGAATCCTACATTGAATTTACCGATTCTAAAAAGGAAAACGACAACAGCTATTTTATTAATCAAATAAAGGATTTCAATAATTTGGTGATCCTAAGATCGCTTACAAAAACATTTGGTCTAGCAGGTTTGAGAGTAGGCTATGCGGTATCAACCAAAGAGAATATTCAAAAATTAAAAAACAATTTGATTAGCTGGAACGTAAATGGATTAGCCCAGATTGCAGCTATAGAAGCACTAAAAGATAAAGCACATATAAAAGCAGCAAGGAAAAACAATATCTCCGAAAAGAAAAGGATTTTCAAATCGCTTAAAAAAAGCAAAAAAGTAAGGGCAATTCCAAGTGATGCCAATTTTTACCTGATCGAGATACTAAATGAGAAAACATCCACAGAACTAACCAGCAAATTATTAATAAAGAACGAGATCCTTGTGAGAGATTGCAAGAGTTTTAGAGATATGAATGACAAATTTATTAGAGTAGCTATCAAAACTCCGAAAGAAAATAATGTCCTTTTAGAATCATTGGAAGGAGCACTTTGAAATCAAAGCTGTTGATGATTCAGGGAACGTCTTCTGGAGCTGGCAAAAGTATGCTTGTTACTGCACTGTGTAGAATTTTGACCAACAAAGGATTCAAAGTAGCTCCCTTCAAGTCCCAAAACATGTCCTCATTTACGCACAAAATAGAAAATACAGATAAAGTGATAGCAAATGCTCAGGCGATTCAGGCCCTAGCAAGTAGAGCAATTCCTGAGTCTAACATGAACCCAATATTATTAAGGCCAATAGGTAACAACAAGAGTAGGGTATATGCAAACGGTGAGTTCTTGTCAGTAATGGAAGCTAAGAAATACTATTCTGATTTTGTTCTTAATAAAGGTTTGAGGATCGCATTGGATGCATTCAGAAAGTTAGAAAGGGAATACGAAATAATAATATTGGAAGGAGCAGGCTCACCTGCTGAAATAAATATACAAAAATACGACATTGCCAATATGATTTTTGCAAAAAAAGTAAATGCGCCAGTAATTTTGGTTTCAGATATAGAACGTGGAGGATGTTTCGCCAGCATTTTAGGTACAATGATGTTGCTAAAACCATCACATCACCGATTAGTAAAGGGAGTTATAATTAACAAATTTCGTGGAGACAATACAATATTACTCCCAGCAATAAAAAAGATCGAACCAAAAATATCAAAACCATTTTTAGGTATCATTCCTAAAATAGATCACAATATACCTAAAGAGGACTCTCTGGACAGGGATAGTAATGACAATAAACAAAGACAAGCTCAGAAGAAAGAGGAGGAGGAGGAGGAGAAAAACAGAAACAAGAGAACATTCACTCGACCAATCAAGAAAAACGACAAGGCATTTGATCATCAACAAGTGACAGATCAATCAGATTTAGACGTAGAAATTAGTAGGTTTGCAAAAAAAGTAGAATTATCAATCAATATAGACTATATCCTAAAAAAAATAATAAGATAAAAGAATCAAACCATGGCACTTGAAATCGTAACAGAAATCATATCAATCTTATTTATTGCTACTTTAATAGACATCATTTTAGGTGAACCGCCAAATAGAATACATCCCGTTGTACTGATCGGCAGGATCATAAACTTCTTTACTAAAATGATAAAATATGCATCAAGAAATAGAAAAGAGAAAGAGAAAGAAAATTTTGAAAAGGCGATGGGATCGATATTAGCATTAGGATTAACAGCCATGGTTACCTTAATAGTCTATTATATTAGTATACAATCCCTTTTTTTAATGGGTACCATTTTTTTTGTCATAGTATCTGCAGCATTGTTGAAAATAACATTTTCCATAAGAGCTATGGACTACCATATCAGAGAGATCTTGATTGAATTGGACCAAAATGATTTGGTTAAAGCCCGCAAAAATTTGTCAAAAATTGTCAGCAGAGACACACAAAATCTAACAGAGTCCAGTATTCTATCAGCATGTATCGAATGTATAGCAGAAAGCTTTGTCGACGGTATACTCTCTCCACTATTCTATTATGGTCTATTAAGCATTCCAGGTTCTATGATGTATAGAACCATTAACACATTAGATTCTATGATCGCTTACAGAGATGACTACTATAATAAAGTGGGATGGATGTCAGCTAAACTTGATACAATCATAAATGCCATACCTGCACGATTATCATCAGTTTTTTTGATTACCTCCATGATGGCTTTGGGACAAGATTGGAAAAATGCAATAAAAATATTTAAAAGAGATCACCAAAATACCGAAAGTTTCAATGCGGGTGTACCGATGTCAATTATGGCTGGTGGATTGAATATTCAGCTAGAGAAGATTGAATATTATAAATTAGGAGATTTGAAAGAACAACTTACTATCCAAAAATGTAAAACATCCTTAAAAATAACCAAGTTAGCGACGCTGATATTCATGTTCAGTTTTCTAATTCCTGTTATTATGATTTTGAACTATTTTGATTGGTGGACAATATTATTTGGTATTTAAAAGCATCCTAGAAATCATATCATTTTTGACAATAATACCGATTGGAAAATTCGATAAGAGTGACGGTTTAGAGAACATATCAAAAAAAATGTTCCTGTTTCCTTTTGTTGGTCTATCAATAGGACTTTTGACTATACCTATAATATTAATATCCTTTTATTTATTTAATCAATTTGTATCTGCATTCATAGTAACAATTTTTCTAATAGTCTTAACAGGCATCCATCATACTGACGCTCTCGCAGATTTTGCTGATGGTATTATGGTAAGAGGAAGCAAAGAAAAGAAATACAATGTAATGCATGACCCAAGGATTGGATCGGCTGGAACCGTCGCGATTTCAGGGTATGTTATTGGAATGGTAATAGCAATTTCCTCAATTACAGGTTTAGACAGATTAATGATTGCAATAATTATCTCTGAAATCATGTCGAAATATTCAATGGTATTGCAATCACATTATTGTGAGTCAGCTTGGGATGGATATAGTTCATTGTTTACAAAAAATATGAAGTCAAAAAAGAAAATGGCAATCGCAACAATCACAGCTATAGTATTGATAATTTTAATAGTTTTGATTTCAAATATGAGTATGATGGGTTTACAAATATTTATTGTAGGAATTATTTGTTGCTTGATAGTCATCTATATTTCAAAGAAGAACTTTGGAGGAATTACAGGAGACGTAATGGGAGCAACAAACGAGATAGTAAGGCTGTGTTCACTCTTGTCTCTGACATAAAAATCCAGTTTATTGCAGAGTAAAATGTAGGTAGATCAAAAAAAATAAGAGATTGTCGATCTCTGCATATACAGACTGATTATTTATTTGAATAATTAGCAAGTTAGCAAAAACAGTAAAATCAACTTGGAATTCAATAAAAGAAAGTGTGTAATGATAGGGAGCAAATATTATTAGATGGCAAACTAACAAAAATCAAATCTACAAATAAGAGAGAGAAATGATTAGTTGCGTTTTAATGTGTGGAGGAAGAGGAAGTAGACTGAAGGCAGGTTTAACAGTCAAAGTAGAAAAACCCCTCTTAGAATTGAAGAATAGATCACTGATAGAACATATGATATGTACAGTACAGAATTCAAAAAAGAACTTTAAGATATATGCTGCAGTGAGTAAGAATACAGAAAAAACCAAAGAGTTCCTAAAAAGCAGATACTGTAATGATATAACACTGATAGAGACGACTGGTAGCGGATTTTCGAATGACTACCTAATTGTACTTCAATTCTTCAAAGATAAAGAAAACAAGATAAAAAATGGAATTCAAGATTTTGTTGATGATAAGATTTTGTTTTTACCTATCGATCTTCCTTTGATATCATCTAAAACCTTAGACGAAATTACAAATTTGTATCAGAGTAGTCCTAGTATCGCAATAGTTGTAGATAAGGAATTGTTTATTCAAAATAAGTTAATTCCCTCACCTTTCGTAACAGAAATTAACAAGGTTGATTATTGTTATACGGGGATTTCGATATTAGATTTTCATACTATTAAAGCATTAGAGAATATGGATCAAATTGGAGAAGTACCAATGATAATGAATAATCTTGAATTAGTGTATAATATAAACACAGTTGATGACTTGAAAAAAGCAGAAAAATTTATTGGATTGTAAAGTTTGTTGTTATTTATCATCAAACAAGATTAATCCAAAGTTTCCAAGATATTGCCAAGTATTTGTGCCTGGCCACCAGTATTTACCAAAAGTTCAGCATTACAAGATGGACATACTATAGGTTTTGTGCTGAAAGTATACAAGACTTTAATATTTTTGCATGAATCACATTCAACTTTTGCAAAGTGACTACGAGGTTTTGGGATCATAATGTTATGTTTTTTCATATTCATTCACTCCGGCTATGCTTGGATCTCCAATTTCCTAATTCGCATTCCTTGTTTCATAGTCTTTCTTTGACATGTTTTGCATGTATATCTAAGGGTTACTTTTTTAGTTGTTTTAGCAGTCCTCTTTAATTCAGGGAATTTTTGACCACCATATCCTTTTTTATCTTCTGCGTGACGCCTAGCACCCTGAGCGCCCTTTCTATCTTTACCTTTTTTATAAGTAGAAACAGCTTGAGTAGTATGAGTTTTACATTTTGGACAAAATTTGCGCATCTCTTTCTGCATCTTCATATATAAAATCAGTTCAGTTGGGTAATTTAAAGTAAATATACCTAGTCGGTTAGAATCAGTAGGTTGGTGAGATATAAGAAATATTATGTTAATTTACAAAGATGATATCATATACATCAATTGATGAAGATAGAACAACGTCACAATAAGAACAGAAAATAGGGCAATACAAACCTTATATACATCCATGATCAATTACCCTCATGGTTTTACAGTTCTTACAAGTTGTGATAAACCCTGAAGCTTTTGGAGTTTGGGTACCGTTAGCAGTCGGTTTAGGGATTGGTCTAGTATACGCAATCGCATCAATGGCCAGAAGGGCTAGATAAGCCCATTAAATTTTTTTAGACTAGAATATTTTTTTCAAATTCATATAATAATCTAGAGATAACTATTTGGGATTCTAATCCCATGCCTGAGATGGATAATTTTTTGTCAAAATACGATTCAATCTTTTTTGAGAAATGTCCTTTTGGAAAGCCTCCTATAACAACACATCCGTTTGAATATGAAGACAGATCAGCACCTATCGATTCAAGGCTCTTTAATGTACCAGTTGTTGATAAACCTAATACTATTTCAGGTTTAACAAACATATTTAGAAGATCTCCAAAATTAGTATGAGGTCGAAGATCAAATAATAACTGCCCATCTTCTGAAACTATTTTCTTATCTCTAAAAAGATTCAACATCAGACCTTCGAACCGATAATAAGACTTGGGAAACCTAACATTATTCCCCACAAAAATAACGTTGTTATCAATCGTATGAATAAACACCCTGAGATGGTTTAGTTTGTATAGAGGCGTAGCTAATGCATTAAGTAAGGCAATGTGCAGAATATCTGGTCTCCCTCTCTTATGATCCTCCTCCAATTTAACAGACATCATAGCAAAATGATGAAGAGACCTATCTAACAATATTTCTTGGCGCTTTTTCCCACTATTTCGAATTTTTTTAAGAGATTGATGCTTGAAAACATTAATAGGCATAATTTCAAGTGAAGTATCTGCTATAATCAAATTTAACAAATGGTACGGATTTAAAGAGAAATAATTATTATTTAAAGATATATGATGCAAAGATCAAGTCATTTACAAAAAGATATGTCATGAAAAAGAGCGTTATAAAACAGATAGCAATGCAAAGAGTAAAGATTCTAATTGATAGAGCGCTATATTCAAGAGATGAATTCTCTGATCATCATATTATGATTGCTAAAAAAATTATCCTAAAGTATAAATTAAAAATACCTTTTGAATACAAGGTTCTTTTTTGTAAGCAATGTAAAAAATTTATCATCCCCGGTAGGGATTCTATCATTAGAATAGGTAGATCGAATACAAAAGCTTTAAGGATAACCTGTAAATTATGTGGTCACACTTATAGAAAAATTATTGAAAAACCCAATCAAACCTAATATTTTATTTTTGGGCAAACAGCTAGCAAGATAAAGAATAAGGATTATAAGGGAAAATTAATGAAAGAAATTTGTAATATTAAATGGCAAAGGTTTTTGATGTTCCAGCAGATGACTTGATATCAAAATTATCAGATCAACTTAAAAAAGATAAGAAAATAAATCCTCCAGCATGGGCTAGTTATGTAAAAACTGGCACTCATGCAGAAAAAATTCCTCAAAACAGAGACTGGTGGTATACTAGATGTGCATCTTTGGTTAGAAAGGTATACTTACATGGCCCAATAGGGATTTCGGATTTAAAAAGTTATTATGGAGGAAGAAAAAGAATTGGCTATAATTTAGATCACCATAAAGATGCCGGTGGTGCAATCATTAGAAATGCCCTACAACAATTAGAAGCATCAGGATATGTAGAAAAAAAGAGCAAAGGCAGATCAATATCAAGCGAAGGTATGAAAAGAGTTGACAGACTAGCCACTGAAATTTTCAAAGAGATATCTAAACTTAATAAAGATTTAGAAAGATACGCATAGAGGATCTGGCATGTCTGGGCCCCCCCCACAATCTCATCAGCCTTCTGATGATGAAATTAGAAGGCAACAGGCTGAAGCTGAGGCAATGAAGCAAAAAGCCCTGGCTATGTTATTAGATGTCGAGGCAAGACAAAGACTTATGAATGTAAAGATGGTCAAGCCAGAACTTGCTTCAGCTGTTGAAAATTATCTATTAAATGCGGCTACTACTGGAAGATTAAACAGAGCAATAACAGACGATGAATTAAAACAAATACTTTCTACAATTCAACAGCCAAAAAGGGATTTTAAAATCAATAGAAGATAACAAAAGATTTGTAACAAATTCTGTATTTTTTGTTTAGGTTTTAAAGGTTATTATTTAGTAACCTCTGGTTTTGAGTTAACTATATTAAGCTTTTAAAATATCTTCTCCCCATGAAGGCAGCTGTATTTAGAGAATATAATCAAGATCCTACTAAAGTAGTAAAAATTGAAGACATCGACGTACCAAAAATAAAAGCAAATGAAGTTTTGATAAAAGTTGAGTCGGCATCATATAATTATAACGATTTATGGGCAATATGGGGAGATCCGGTTAAAACACCACTTCCACATATTTCTGGAAGTGATGTTGCAGGAACAGTAGCTGAGATAGGAGAGGATGTATCAAAGTTCAAAGTTGGCGACAGAGTCGTATCTCATTCTAATATGAGTTGTAGAATATGCGAGCAATGTACTGCAGGAAAAGAGTATGATTGCAAAGACAGAAACATATGGGGATTTCAAACGGGTCCGCTGTGGGGAGGTTTTGCTCAATACACACACTTACCAGAAGTAAATGTGGCAAAAATACCAGAAAATGTATCCTTTGAGGATGCTGCGGCCCTTTCAATGGTAGGAATGACAGCCTGGCACATGCTTGTAGGACGAGCGAGAATAATTCCAGGTCAAACGGTATTGATCATGGGAGGAACAAGTGGTGTAGGCATGATGGGTATTCAAATCGCAAAGCTGTACAATTGTAACGTGATTGCTACAGCAGGAAATCAACAAAAAATGGATAAATGTCTGGAACTTGGCGCAGACAACGTTGTAAATCATAGAGAGCCTGATTGGTATAAGAAAGTAAGAGAAATTACCAAGAAGGAAGGTGTAGATGTGGTGTTTGAACACATTGGAAAAAACGTTTTTCCACAAGA
>DATEIH010000091.1:0-6113 GCA_035279165.1 Candidatus Nitrosocosmicus sp.
TTTTCTTTTTTTAAGCTACTAAGAGTATCTCTGAAATTACACATTTCAACAGTACAAACTGGGGACCCGGCTGCAGGGAAGAACGCCAAGATTGTCAATCCTTCTTTATTATTTGATAAGCTATGAACTTCCTGATTAGTGTCTAAGAGATTAAAGTCTGGAGCCTTATCTCCTACATTCGTATTCTTGCTAGCAGTTTTACTATTAAAATTGTTTTTCTGGTCCGAAGACATATTATGATAATATGTGATTAGCATTAAAAAGAACCTTTCTATCTTATTCTGAGAAATTCTTTCGAGGTATGACCCACCTATTTAGATTTCTTTATGGAGTTGTAATAGTATATTTTTTCTTCACGTAAAACTATTCCCGTTTATTTTTCTAAATTCTTTAACTAGATTTTTTAAAGTGTCAACAGCAATTTTCAATTCGTTTTGAGTGTTTTGGTATCCTATGGAAAACCTTATTGAGCCACTAATCTGATCGTATGTTAAACCTAAAGCTTTTAAAACATGCGATGCTTTTTGTTTCTTGTTTGAAGAACAAGCAGAACCAGTAGAAGCCTCAATGCCATATTCATCTAGTTTTATCAACAAGTCTTCTCCATTTATTCCAGAAAATGAAAAGTTAACATTGCTGGATATTCGATTCTCCGATGACCCATTTAATACAGATCCTGGTATTTCATTGATTACTCTGTCAATCATGTATCTTTGAAGTCCAATTATCTTCATATGGACTGATCCGAGCTTCTCTTTCCAGATTTCACATGCTTTGCCAAAGCCAACAATGGCAATTACATTCTCTGTTCCTGATCTTAGATTCATTTCTTGTCCGCCTCCAAATATTATTGGCTTTATATGTATTCCTTGTTTTATGAATAGCGCCCCAATGCCTTTTGGCCCATTTATCTTATGAGATGAAATCGTCATCATGTCTAATTTCAAGTCATTAACATTTATCGGAATCTTACCAAGCGCTTGGACCGCATCTGAATGAAATATAGTTGCATTATTTTTAGCTTTTGCGATTTCAACCATATCTTTGATGGGTTGTATAGTCCCTATTTCGTTATTTGCTAGCATTATACTAATCAAACTGGTTTTTGGTGATACCATTTCCTTAAAAATATCTAAGTCAATCAATCCATCTCTCTTTATGGGTACATAATCAATCTCAAATTCCATATCTTTCTCTATGAATTTGATAGTCTCAAGTATAGAATCATGTTCTATACTAGATATCAGTATTCTTTTACGAGTCAATTTCATCTTGTCGATCAGTCTGGCACACCCGATCAAGGCCAAGTTATTCGATTCCGTACCTCCAGAGGTAAAATAAATTTCGTTAGATTTAGAGCCTATTAATTTAGATATCCGTGTTCTTGCCTTAGAAACGGCTATAGTAGACTTTCTTCCTAAACTGTGAAGTGACGAGGGGTTACCATAGAAGTCTGTCAAAAATGGTAACATTTCATTTATTACATTAATGTCAATCGGAGTGGAAGATGCATTATCCAAATAAATGGGTTCATTAGTATTAGTAATATTCTTTTTTGACATACTTATCTATTGTTATTATCTCATCCTGATTGAGTTTTTCTATATCTTTTTTTCCATAGCCTTCTAGATCTAAAGTGACATGTTTAAAGCCTAATTCTTTGATCCCAGATACTATTCTGTCAACTATGTCTAGGTCATATAACTTGATGATTTCACTCTTCTCAATCTCAATTCTTGCAATTGTTTCATGGTCCCGGACTCTTACCTGTCTCACACCAGACAATTTTTTTATTAATATCTCACATTTTTCAATGCGTCTTAATTTGATTGAATTAATTTCTGTTCCATGAGGAACACGTGATGCCAAGCATGAATTGGAAGGTTTATCATGAACAGATAAATTATTGATTTTAGCAAAGTGGCGGACTTGCTTCTTGTCCAATCCAATTTCCAATAGGGGGCTTTTAATTCCCTTAGAATGTAGGGCAATCATGCCTGGCCTATCGTCGTCTAGGTCGTCAAGATTAGTTCCATCTACAATCAGCGGTATGCTTTTCTCATCGGCTACCTTCAGCAAATTGATAGCCAGCTCATTTCTGCAGTGAAAACAGCGAGAGTTGTCGTTCTTGGTGAAATTTGGATTATCTAATTCATTATATTCTAGTAAAAGATGAATTACATCAATTTCTTTGGCCACTTTTATAGCTGTTTCTAACTCTTCGTTTGCTAAAGTCTGATAGTTTGCTGTAATTGCTAGAACCTTTTCTTTTCCAAGTGCCTGCTTTGCTGCGAGAGTCACTAGTGAGCTGTCTACTCCTCCGGAAAGGGCAACTATAACTTTACAATTTTGAGATTTGAACCATTTAATTAGTAGGTCATATCGACTTTGGTTTGAATCTTCCCTCCCATTTACTGAATTAACAGACATTTAAGATCAGCTATATATCGTATAGATTCTTTTGAAATATTAAATTATTGACTGTTTCCATCGTCTTCTTGAAAGGAAGGCCTTGCTTGTTTGCAATTTCTCTAATATTATCAAACTCTGGTTTTACGCTAATTATTTTTCCTTGTTGATCCTTTGATATTTTTACACTTATGACATATTCATGGTTTGCTATCATGATAGGAAGCAGTATACTAAATCGCTCTAGTTTATATCTTTCATTTATTGTTTTTCTAATCCCTAGTGTTCCTGTCTCATTAAATATTAACTCTATGATTCTTTTTTCAATGTCCTCAGAGCAAATAACCTTGAGAATATGTATAGGTCTATTCTTCTTAGTTATTCCATTAACAAGTGTAACATCCTTCACTCCCTCATCCTGTTTTGATAACTTTTCTATCAAATTACCCATCATCTCACCGGTCATGTCATCAATATTTGTCTCAAGGACCGATACTGTATCTGATTGCATGGAGCTATGAGGATTTGAATTCCCAATAGAAATTCTTAATATATTAGGAACACCCTCAAATTTTTTAAGTCCAGCACCGTAGCCTATTTTACTGGGTATAAATTCTGGATAAGTACCAATAATTGTGGGATTTAATCCAGCTAATATAGCGGCTCCAGTAGGGGTGGTCATTTCGGAATGCACTGGACCTCCAGTTATTGGTATCTCTAAAACCCTAAAAATTTCTAAAACGGCGTTAGTAGGATTTGGGATGATCCCATGTGAGAATTGGGTTGTCCCTCCACCAACCGCAACCTTGGTGGAATAAAAAGTTGTATCAACAAAAAGATCCAAGTCATCTAAAGCAGTTGCACTTCCAATTATATCTGCAGCTGTGTCAATGCTAGAAGACTCGTGAAGGTGTAAATCTCCAATTTCTTTATTATGAATTCTTGACTCTACTGTAATTATAGTTTTTATCGTCTCCATTGCAAATTTTTTGGCCATCTCTGAAAGATTAGTAACGCTGCAGCAATTCGCCAGAATTCTATGCACGTCAGAAGCATTACGCTCTAGTATTTTCTCTTCAATCTCAAAAAGGAATTTTGTTGCTCTTATCCCATTTGAATCAGAATCTTTGAATTCTATCTTTTTTATTCTGGTATCGGAAAATAGTTTCTCTATCGTCTGTATGTTATTTATGATCTTGTTCTTATTGGCACCGCAATCCACCAAGGCAGATAAGAACATATCTCCTGAAATTCCTGTAACCTGTGGATCAATTACAACTATTTTTCTCAACTATATTTTTATTATATGACTCCTCTATAATGGGTTTTATAGTCCAGATCATATTTCTCAGAGCTAATTCCCTGTTAATGATTTCATGTGATTGCAGAGTCTATGAATTTTAGGAAAAATTTAAAACTATAAATAAAAAAAATAATGTCACATTTGTATGACAATATCTATTATTGGTTCTGGTAGAGTAGGGGCCTCAGTTGCCTTAAATTGCGGTATTAGAGAATTAGATCCTCAAATAAATCTTATTGATATAATCGAAGGATTGCCACAGGGAGAAGCAATGGATATCAATCATCAATTGTCTGAACAAGGTATAGATAGTTTTGTCCGAGGCACGAATGATTTTAGTATTTTGAAAGATTCGGAGATAGTAATTTTAGTAGCCGGGATCGGGCGGAAACCTGGAATGACGAGAATGGATCTGCTTAAAACAAATGCTTCCATTGTCCAGGATGTTTCATCAAAAATTGCTCAACATCGTCAAACATGTAAAATAATAGTTGTTACGAATCCTTTAGATCCTATGACTTATCTTGCTCTAAAGACTACCAAATTTCCCAAAAATAATATAATGGGAATGGGCGGAATGTTGGATTTGTCAAGATTTTCTAGCTTTATCAATGAATATACACATTTGTCCAGGAATTCAATTTCAGCGATGGTGATTAGTGAACATGGAGAAAGAATGTTACCACTCATTAGATTTTCTTCAATTTCTGGAATACCTTTGAGTCATTTCATAGATGAAAGACAATCAAAAGAGATCTATGAAAAAACCAAACAGGTGGCTGCTGAGGTAATCAAATACAAGGGCGCTACTGTGTATGCTCCAGGCAATGCGGTGGCAACTATGGTTGAATCAATAGTAAAAGACAAAAGAACTGTTATCCCATTATCTACATATCTTGATGGTGAATATGGAGTAAATGATGTGTGTATAGGAGTTCCTGCAATCCTTGGGAAAAACGGGGTAGAAAAGATTATAGAATTACCTCTGAACGAATTTGAGCAACAAGAGTTTACAAACGGAGTTAAAAATGTGAAAGAAGCAATCTCTCTTCTCCCTCTTTAACTTGTTTGTATGGTTTATGAACCTGAGAAGTATTTTATTAGACTTTTACAATAACGAGAAAAGCCTTGATGACGTCATCAAATCTATTTCTCTTTTTTCTGTAGAACACATTGAGAATGATATAGCTCAAATCGATATAAACCGAGATTTTAGAAAATCTATCCCAGAAATTATACTGGCGTCACATAAAAAAACTAGCGAATTAGTGATCATCATCAATCGAATCCTTGAGAAAAAAGGCTATGTCCTAGTAAGTAAAATTAGGCCTTTCGTACTGGGCAAATTAATTAATTATTATAACAAAAAGGGTCTTATTGTAGACAGAAGCCGCAATGGAACTTCTATACTAATCTACGATGCTAAAACTTCTCTGCCTGCAAATAGAGGAGGTAAAGTGGGAATCATTTGTGCTGGTACTTCTGATGTGGGGATTGCTGAAGAGGCACGATTGGCAACGTTAGCAATGGGTTGCAAATCTTATCTTGCTTATGATGTAGGAATAGCTGGAATTCACCGATTGCTCAAATCATTGAAGGAAATGATGTCAAGCGATATCGATGTGATAGTAGTAGTTGCCGGAATGGAAGGGGCCCTTCCGGCTGTAGTAACCTCTTTGGTATCTATTCCTGTAATAGGAGTGCCCTGTTCTGTAGGATACGGTTATGGAAATAATGGTAAAGGAGCATTGGCATCCATGCTTCAAACCTGTTCATTTGGCCTTTCTGTTGTTAACATAGACAACGGAATCGGCGGAGGCATTTTTGCAAGTTTAATAGCGAATAAGGGCCGGTAAAGGATTCAAATACATTTATGAAGCTCATGCAGAATATATGTTACTACAATTTGAGTCTTTGTGAGCTTTTGAGTAGACATACCTGAATTATTTACTAAAAACTTCACCTTTTTTGGACTAGAAAAGATGATTATTTAACTAATGCTCGATTAATGGCTATAAATACACAAATGTAAGGCCAGAGAACTAATTTCGTTTGGACCTTCAACCTTCCAATACAATTTCGTACTTTCGTAACTATTTGCTAAAAGGCATATATTCCTGTGCTACATGATCATTATTTTTTCTTGACTGACGGTCTATAGATTAACAGAAGAGAAATCTAATTGAACCTATCTTTTGGATATATTTAAAGTCTCATGCAAAACTAACTCAAAATGATCCGAATATTTTGGCTGATTATACAATTCCAAAATGAATTTTATCTCAAATTTGATAGCAAGTTTTATCACATAAATGATCTGCATTAATTTTTATCTGTTTTTTAAAACGTTTATAAGAGATTTAAGAGAGTTTTTTTGATTGTTAGAATAAAGGAGTAGAAG
>DATEIH010000092.1:0-6420 GCA_035279165.1 Candidatus Nitrosocosmicus sp.
CAGAATTTGCCGGAATATTTTCCAATTTACGTGTGAAGGAAGCGAGAAGTAAAATAATAGACGAGCTAGAAAAGCAAGGATTAGTAGAAAAGATTGAAATTATTTCTCATAGAACTCCTCTTTGTGAAAGAAGTAAAACCCGGATTGAAATTATTTCTTTGGAAGATTACTATCTAAAACAAGTTGATTTTAAGTCAAATTTGTTAGAACAATCCAAAAATATAAGATTCTATCCAGAAATGCATAGACAAATCTTATTAAATTGGATAAATTCGATTGCAATAGACTGGCCTATCTCGAGAAGAAGGTTTTATGGAACTGAAATTCCGATATGGTATTGTACAAAATGTAAAAAACCAAATCTTCCTGAACCTGGAAAGTATTATAGACCCTGGGATGAAACTCCACCATTTGAAAAATGCATATCATGTAATAATGACAAGTTTGAAGGAGAGACGAAGATTTTCGATACTTGGATGGATTCGAGCATAACTCCTCTATATATTACGAAATTTTACAAAAATAGAGAAATTTTTGATAAAATTTACCCTGTATCCATTAGACCTCAAGGAAAAGACATTGTAAGGACATGGCTTTACTACACTCTTTTAAGATGCCTATACCTCACAAACAATATTCCATGGCAGAGCGCGTGGATAATGGGATACGGAGTTGATGAAAAAGGAGAGAAAATGAGTAAAAGTAAAGGAAATGTAATTGATCCTCTACCTATAATTAAAAAATATGGTGCAGATGCATTTAGGTTCTGGTCTGCAAGTGAGACAAATGTAGGATATGATTTTAGGTGTTCGGAGCAAAAAATACAAAGTGCACAAAAATTCTTATCAAAATTGTGGAATATTGGAAGATTCATCTCTAATTTTGAAATAGTTGATGAAAACAATAGACCACAAGAGCTAGAAACAACTGATAAATGGATTTTATCAGAACTTGCAAGCATGACCAAAAAATGTCTTGAAGGTTATGAAGAATTGAATTTTTTTATTCCCGCTAATGCATTGAGAGAGTTTACATGGAATATTTTTGCTGCCCATTATATTGAAATGATAAAAAGTAGAGCGTATAACAATGAATCAGAAGAAGAAAGGAAATCAGCTCTATATACAATTCATAAATGTTTTAGAACCATATTGCTCTTGTTAGAACCGATTTCTCCATTTATTACATATGAACTGTGGAAGAAAATCTATGAGGATGGAGAGATAGTTTCTGAGCAAAAAAAAATTCCCACTGTGGAGAAAGAATATGATACACTTATTTCATCCACTCAACACATTATCAAGTTCAATTCAGAAATATGGAATAAGAAGAAGGAAACCCTTTCTAGTGTTACAAATAAGCCGCTTTCCTTAAAAGACCCTATAAAGACACAGATACCTAGTGAACTAGAGTTGTTTAAGGATGATTTAATAATGATGCATAATATTATAGTAGAGTAAAAAATTTCTAAAAAATAAGGTAAATAGGCTGTTTTGTATTAAGCCTTATTTCCACTAACTATATCCAAAATATCTTCTGCCAAATCAATCACGTTTTGAGACTCTAGGTTAGGTTCTAAAGTAATCAATAGCATTTTCTTATCTAAGTAAAACGTTAGCAGTGACAACTTCTCACGTTCGACATATACAAAACGAGCTTTGCCCATAGTATCATCAAATCTTTCTCTCATAGATTTTCTAAGGGCAGTATGAGTCAAGTACAATTCTTCGCTTGGTTGATCAACAATAGAATCAATTCCGTGACGCATTCCACCGGCTATCAAAGATCCGGTTTCATCAATTAATCCTGTATAGCGGATACCTTCGTTTAGCTCAAAAATAGTATCAATTATTTTTTGGTAGTCCATAAATAAATACAATAATCACTATTTATTGAATGTTAAGATTATCTTCATACTTATTTCAATATAATCCAAAAAACATTTTTATTCGAATATATAGAAATAGCAAAAACTTTGTAATTATAAAGATCTTATTATAAGTAAATCTCCTTAATCTTATTAACCTATAACGTATAAACGACATAACTTTTTAATAATTTTTTTGTTAATTAACATATGAGGAACAAAAGTATAGAAGAAAAGTATAGAAGAGACCGGTGAAGAAAAAGGAGTACTAGTTTGCAGATATCTCCCTCACACTCAAGTTCTTTATATCGACGTCTGAAGTTCCGTCCCATCGGAATGTAGCTATCGGACCTCCCCATGAAATTAATTCATCTGGGCTTCCCCCGCATCTATCACCATCTTCACCGAATCCGCCGCTATCAGTATAGCCAAACACTTTCTTCCATGGACCATCACCCTTTCCGTCAGCATTTTCGTCTACCCAGTTTTCGAGTTTTACAGCTGTCTGACCATTTACGACAGTGTTATACATGACAGCTTTGTAACCTATCCATTTATCTTCGATTGAACCTATGTTTTTCTGGGCAGGTGTAAAGGAATAACCACCTGAATGCCATTGTTCTTTAGCAAAACGAGAACGTCCATCTTTGAACAAGCCCCCTTTGTATGCTGTACCTTCACAGGGTTCATCGGAGTTATGATGACCACCACGGGTATACCATGTTAAATCAAAGTCAGAATCTGATGCTGAATTTATCTTAACATATCCGGTCATTTCTATATTTCTCCAATCTTTTATGGATTGCATGTATCCCTGGGTTGACAGTTGTTTTTGATCGTACGTTTTAATAGCATCTTGGTGATAGCCGGCACTAGTCATTACATTCATTCTAACCTTATCAGATGTTACCTTATATGATCCATCAGCATTTTTCTTCAAGGTAAGTTTGGGATCAAACCTATTGTCAGAAGAAGGATTATTCATATTCATGAACCATTTTTCGCCGTTTGGTTTGTCGGGATAAAGTTTCTGTATACCAAAGACATCTGTCTGGTTACTTTCACCTGGACCTGGACCGGGGTCTGGACCTGGACCTGGACCGGGGTCTGGACCTGGACCTGGACCGGGGTCTGTTGATGATGGTTTAGAAAATGCTCGGATCTCAGCTATAGAAGCCCAATCATTTTCGGTATTACCATTAACAGTAACCCTGATGTATTTAGCGTTTAAGGTAGAGTCTTTAAGGAGATAACGTTCGTATGAATTAGTTTTCTTTGTGCTCTGATCGGTTATAAGAGGAGTAAAGGTAGTACCATCTTGGGATGTTGAAATTGAAAATTGATTTGTCCTTACATCACCCCGATGCCATGCAATATCTACAGCACAAAGTATATCATTTTTCTCAAGCTCAATTTGAATATAAGAGCCTTTTCCATACTCTGACCATCTGGTATTAAAGTTATTGTCAAGTACGTTTTGTGGTACAGTGTTACCATCATATCCGCTAGCTCCTATTCTAGTAACTTTATCTTGAACACATTCTGAAGGCAATTGATCTGGATTCGGGTCTGGACCTGGACCTGGACCGGGGTCTGTTGATGATGGTTTAGAAAATGCTCGGATCTCAGCTATAGAAGCCCAATCATTTTCGGTATTACCATTAACAGTAACCCTGATGTATTTAGCATGTAAATTGGGGTCATTGACCAAGTATTGTTCATAGGAATTAGTATTACCGCTGGACTTGCCAGAAGAGAGAGGAGTAAAGGTAGTGCCATCTTGGGATGTTGAAATCATAAAGTTGTTTATCCTTACATCACCCCGATGCCATGCAATATCTACAGCACAAAGTATATCATTTTTCTCAAGCTCAATTTGAATATAAGAGCCTGATCCGTAGTTTGACCATCTGGTATTAAAGTTATTGTCAAGTACGTTTTGTGGCCTGTTACCATCATTGCCGCTAGCTCCTATTCTAGTAACTTTATCTTGAACACATTCTGAAGGCAATTGTTGGGCAGAACCAGCGGTAGGTGTTGGTGTTGGTGTTGGTGTTGGTGTTGGTGTTGGTGTTGGTGTTGGTGTTGGTGTTGGTGTTGGTGTTGGTGTTGCGGCGGAAGTGGGATTGCTCCAAGGCCAAGGCCAAGAATTTTCACCACTTCCTGGTGAAGGCATTCCGTCGAGATAACCACCTATTATTTCATTGATGTTCACACTAGCATATGCATTGATGACAAGGTTAGACAACCCAGGTGTAGAAAGAATTAATGTTAACGCTAGAAAAACATATAAAAAGTTATTATATTTTTTCATTTATACACTTACCTCCGTTTAAAATTGTATTTCTTTGTAAACTCAAATCAATTTCGATAAGTAATAGTGCAGTATTTATGCTCATTCTAAGAAATTAAGAGAATGTAATATTTATGAGACGCTTGTTTTTGTTATCAAAGAAAAGTAAAGTAATTAGTTATAAAAACATGATAATCAAAAATTCTTGCTTAAATTATACTATCGTTATTTTACTACTTTTTGAGACATAAGAAGAGAATATTAAATAAAATTATATGAATTTCTATTACAAATTAAAACATATTTCATAAATATTAACACCCGTAATATAAATTAGAATTGTTTCAATATATTAAGATTAAAAATGTAGCAATCATAAGTGCATTTATTGTATTTATTATTAGTTCTTCGGCATCTTTTGGTTTAAATAATAAGATTTTTGCTGCCCCCATAGACTTACCTAAAGTCAGTTTTAACCATAATGGAGGCATAACTGACCTCAGCCCAACTTTAACAGTGAAAGATAAAGTAATGACCAAAGTCGGACAACCACAGAACACTGAGGACATAGAATTTAAATCGTTAATATATGCTATAAACAGAGGAGACACATTATCGTTTAACTTTGAAGAGGAGCCCTCACAGGTTGATGCTTTTCTCATAGATTACGAAACAGATTATAGTACGTTATGGGCTCTAGAAAAAACGCCAACCGGAGATTATATTGCAAATACTCCTTCGCCCGGTCTTTACAATCTAGATGTGCATGCAATATATCCAGACGGAGAATACGTCTCATATTCGAAGTTAATTAATGTTGTAGATAACAATCTAAATCTTCTAAGTTTAACTTCTCAAAACAATCAATGTGGTAAAGAGGTAACACTAGATAAGTTAACTGCAAGTGGCAATCCGGCTACAAGCATTTTGAACCAAGTAATTAATCAACCATTGATTAAAGAATTATCGTTTGGAATTATCGATGAGTTGAATGTCCAATTAAACAATGTTGAAAACATTTGTGGAATTCAATTAGGGCTTAAAAATTCACAAAATGCTATCAATTTCTTTGCAGTACAAAGTTCAACAGATGGTTCACAATATTCTGATCCAATAGTTTTTGCAAACACAGGATTTAGCGGCGAGTTACCGGAAATGTACATTTACCCATCTTCAGTCGAAGCCAAATACTTAAAATTAGTGCCTCTTGGAGGTACATTGGAAAAAGGCTTAGGAATTACTGACTTTAAATTATTCGGTCAATAATGGCTAATGTAATTGTTCAAGATATACATCAAGAAACAACTTAATTTTGATTTCATATTTGAATTATAAAATCAATTTCTACTGGAGAATTTAACGGTAAACTATTTACTCCTACAGCTACTCTAGAATGCCGACCTAGATCTCCAAACACCTCAATAAGGAAATCTGAAGCTCCATTAATGACTTTTGGATGATCCGTGAAAGTATCATCACAGTTAACATAACCTGTAATTTTGACTATTCTTTTTACTTTATCCAAATCACCAATTAGGCTTTTAATAATAGAGAAGGCGTTTAAACAGCAAATTTTACTAGCTAGTTGAGCATCTTCGATTGTGATTTGTTTGCCTACTTTACCTCTAAATTTCAGGTCGTTTGATTGAGAATTAATATCGATTGGAAGTTGACCTGAAATAAAAACTAGATCGTTAACATTTACTATTGGAACGTACGAACCTAATGCTTTTGGTTTTCCAATTGGAATAACAAGATTCAAAGACTCAATTTTTTTTTCTGGGCTCATGTTTGAATATTTCATAAATAGAATTAAAAGGTTAACCTTTGCATTCAGTAACCTTTTTAATATCTTTGACTTTTGATGTAAATATGTCAAAGGAGGGCGACCTTCCAAAACTCCCAATCAAAAAGAGGAAAATAGGTACTATAGGTGGTTCTCTTATTGTAATAGGCTTTTCATTATTATTTATCTACATATTGTGGGCATCATTTGGCTATATTGGCCCCTCATTCTCATCGGATGTTTTGAATTTGCAACAATCAACTTTAAGAGCTCAATATCACCTACCGGAAGAACCAATTATCACGGATCCTACAGTATTACAAACCCCACCTTCACTTCGCCCGTTTTTGACAGACAATGCAACTAGTGGTTCTACCAATGCAACTAGTGGTTCTACCAATGCAACTAGTGGTTCTACCAATGCAACTAGTGGTTCTACCAATGCAACTAGTGGTTCTACCAATGCAACTAGTG
>DATEIH010000093.1:0-4368 GCA_035279165.1 Candidatus Nitrosocosmicus sp.
ATGCAACGGTGGCTTTTTTATACTCTATTTCATTATCCTCAATACTGCTTGAAAGATCTAAAAGAACTGATATCTTTACATTTATTGCAATTTTCTTATCACTGATAAAAATTTTGGGCTGCTTTTCAATGTAATTTTCAATCTCTATTTCGTCTCCGCTAAAATCATACTTTTCCTTCCAGCCGCTTTTCCATTCCTTAAGCGCTGTTTTCACCTTATTAATCAGATCAAAATCGTAAATGGCGTTTTCGTCAATACCCATGTTGTCGGGAATTGCAATGGAAAGGTTTTCAGTCGTTTCAAAACCTTTGTTATCATTTTTTTTACTCTCGTTGACTATTATTCTAAATTCTTCATTGATGTCATCGCCTTGGAGTATTTCTTTTTTTAATTTCTCGATTTCTATCTCTTTAGTTTTTATTCTTACCAGTTTTTCAATTTGTGATAAGACTTCTTCTTGTCTCATAGAAAGTCCAACTTTACCCTTTGGCATAACTATCGGGATTGGGGGAATTGACATTAATGAATCAACTTGTAGTATTTTGATTATTTTTCTTGTTTCATATTCTAACCACTTTTGATCCTTTATTGGGTCAAAAGTTTTATTAAGTTTAAAATTTTTAATATATTCTTCTAAAATACCACGTGCATAGTCTGATGCATTTACTACCCTTTCATTCTCGCCACCAAATAGTTCACCCTTTATATAACCTGTCAAAAAGAATTGAGAAAATGCCTCTAAAACTTTGTTCTTACCATGAAGTGAATTCAACAGGGGTTTATTATGCCAGGATAATCCCTCGTAATAAATAATTTCTTTTATCATACCCTTCCATTCTTCCAATCCTAATATTTCTATCCGCTTTGTTTCCAAAATGTTGAATACAAATCCAAAGACGACATCGGTATCAAAAATCTTAAATGAATATTTTAGTCTGACTGATTCATACCATAGTAATGTTCGCCATTGTCTGTATTTTTGAAAAACGTTACCATAGAAATAATCTAATCCCGGAAGGATAATCCTTTTCTTGTCTAAATTAGTTGAGATTTTTCCTTCTCTTGAAATATGAATGGTTGACTCAGTACTGTCTGACCATCGTCTTGATAAGAATGTAGCAATCTCGAGCAACACGTCATTTCTAATATGGATATTGTCAAGATCAAGGTCGTCAAATTTTAAAAACGATTCGGACCTTTTCTTGGTTTGCTTGCTATTTATTTTATTATCAAAAGTTTCATCAGGTTTTGAATCACTGTCATTTTCCTTGTCATTGTCTTTTATGTTCCAAAAAATAGACATAGTTTGCCAACATGAATTAAAGGAATATGGATGCGATTATATCCATTACTTTTCGATATTCAATTTCGCCCCATTGATGGTAAACGTTTGCAAAAACAAATTCAGCTGCTTCCTTTGCATTTGTATTGTTCGTTACCAATTTCGAATAGGCTATAGTTTCTCTTAAACTAGGACTATAAAAAATTTCTTCAAGAGATGCTGCTTTCCGTAGATTATGGGCCAACTTTATTGCACTTTTAATATTATCTTCATCGTTTTGAGTATTCACCTTTACGTGTTTTTTGATAATGTCCATTTCAATATCCTCAGGAGGATAGTCTAGCATAATTCTAATTGGAAACCGGCTTAGAATTTGTGGTGGGAGTTCTTTTGTTCCAACATGCGATAAAGGGTTAATGGTCCCAATTACAAACCAGTTATCCTTTGCTTTTATTGTCTGTCCATGGAATTCTTTCAAAACAATTTGTCTTCTATCATCTAAAGCCTCATCAAGTCGAAGAAGCACATCGGGTTCGGCAGCATTAAGCTCATCTAGGTACAACAAATCTCCTTGTGTCATCGAGTGAACTAGAACTCCATTTACGAAATTTATCTGACCATTATCAATAGTGTTAGTTCCTATTAGGTGAGATTCTCTAGTCCTGAGACTAAAATTTACAGATGATAGCTCTTTATTAACCTGCTTAGCGAATTTTCTAACGAGTGTTGTTTTGCCTGTCCCTTTTGGGCCAATTATCAGGACAAAAATACCAAGTTTAAAAGCCTTATTTAATATTTCAAAAGCATTATTCCAATCAATATACTCTATATTCGCTTCATTGGCCGCAGACATCAATTTAGGTTTTCTCGTTCATCTATCTAATTAAAATATATCGTAGACTTTCATATGGTGTCCAAATGAAATGTGCACCAAAAAATTACATTAATTTATTGCGACGTTCCATCGAGTAGCTTTCGCAAGTTAGAGGTTAACGACTGGGGATGCAGCAAAAGAATTTAGATCGAATTTATTTTCCTAATAAATTTGAATCTTAAAGTCTTAATCTTCCATCAGAATTTATAATAGAAAAGAACTCCTGCTTAGTGTTGTTGTTTTCTTTAAAAATTCCGTCAACTGCTGACGTTGTAAATTCTGCTGAACTAGATTGAGTGCCTCTTGCGAAAACACAAGTATGAATAGCCTTTATAACAACACCCACTCCTTTAGGCTCTAGTCTGTTTTTTATTTCCTCTAGAATTTGGTACGTGAGTCTTTCTTGAAGCTGGGGTCTTGAAGATACTTTGTCCACTAGCCGTTGGAATTTCGAGAGGCCGAATATTTTGTTATTTGGAATATAGCCAATGGCAACCTCTCCAAAAAAAGGAAGCAAATGGTGTTCACAAAATGAAAATAATCTCAGATGATTTCCTATTATCATATCGTCATGATCTGCTTTAAAGGCAGTAAATTTCTCATATGATCTCTTTTTGAATAATTCCTCACCAAATGACCGTAGCCTCCTACTAGTTTCCTTATTATAGCTGCCATTCTCACCACCTATCAATCTATAATAACCATTAACTGTGCTATCAAATTCATCTCTGTTTTCGCTAAGAAAAACATCGTTTATTCCCTTTCCTTTTAAACCTAAACTTTCTTTTTCTATCATTTTGATCTGTATTATTAGTTGATGATATAGTTCACTTGCAAATAAAAATACTTTTGTTATTCTATGATTTAAAAAGTTAGTACACTATTATAAAAAACCCCTCAAGACCTTGAACTCTATCTACCATTTACAATCCACTACGTTAAAGCAAAATCTCATAACAGCAATCAATGTCTTCAAATGATTTTATAGGATTTTTCAAATCTACAGAAATTCTCCTAAGATCATTACCTTTCCAACAAATCTTATCCCTGGTACTGTTAGAAATAATAATTTGGCCACCATTTGCAAACTCCTGGAGTCTGCTAGCTAAATTAAGATTGGGTCCCATGGCCGTGAATTGAACATATACTAGACCAATGTGAACTTGACCAGTATTGATACCACATTTTATATTGAAATCTAGATTTATCCCATTAATTTCACATTCTGATTTCATCCTATTTTTAAAGTTCTGAAAGTTCTCCCTTAGTTCAATTTCTGCATTTATCGCATCCAAAGCTCCGTAGTCCAGCCTACCAGTCCCTATTGGTAAATTCTTCTCAAAGAACGCGAACCAGGACATGATGCCATCGCGATAGTTTTGTCCCAAACTCCATTGTTATGAGCAATAGTTGATCTCGCAATCCTATAATACTCATCCAAGAATTCTATAATGATGTTCTCACTATCAATTAAGTAAAATGACTTTGTTAGTTTTGAAAATCCACTGATATCCCAAAAAACAATGGTAATTGTCTTCTTACAAGTATTTGATGTCAGAATATCCATATTGCTACCTTGACCTTGACCTTGACTGCTATTGTTATCCAATGCCATGAGATTTTGGAGGTTAGATTGATTATTTGTTGTAGATAAATTTCCCAATTTTACCGTATAGATATTGGATTGCATTGACAATATATAGCAAGATAATTATATATGCCTTTCTAAAGTAATTGGAGGTTTTAAATATTGATTTAGTATTGTAATGTGGATTGCATTTTTGATGGAATCTTGAATGTAACTTCGATTTTAAGAAATAGGTAATAGATTGGGTTAAATTGAATTTGAGAGTTGTCCTGATCATTGGTTTATTATATAGATTGCAGAAATCTTGCCGACTTAGAAAAATGTGCTGTAATAATTGACAATGGAGGTGTGGTCGTTTATCCTACTGACACTGTTTTTGGGATAGGTTGTGACCCTACAATTGAAAAATCGGTTTTAAGATTATTTGCGATCAAAGAAAGACCTTTAGAAAAGTCCCTGCCGGTACTAACAAATGATTGGAGTATAGTCTCAAAAATCTCACATATAACACCTCAAGCTGAATTACTACATAATTTATTTTGGCCTGGAAAATTGACGCTAGTTCTAAAATTGAAAGCAAAACATGGATTATCCAGATATGTAGTTAACAACGATGAGGATACT
>DATEIH010000094.1:0-4499 GCA_035279165.1 Candidatus Nitrosocosmicus sp.
GTATGGATTAGCTTGTGCTTCAGTTCGAAGGGATTTTATCGCGGAAGTGGAAAAAGTAGAAACACAATACTTTGCAATTAAAGGATTCTTAGCTTTGGTAAAATTGGAATAAACTACCAAATGTGCATCCCCTTGAAATCCACCTATAGACGAGGACTGAGAACCGGAAGTGAAAGGCTTGGTAGGAGTGAAGGGCTTTGAAGGATCGAATGGCTTTGAGGGTTCACCTGGAAGCGAAGGTCTGCTTGATTCTGATTGACTTGGAGTAACTAGTAAGGTGCCTTCAACTTTCTCATTTCCAGAATCTAAGGGCTTGGGCTTGGCTAGATTATTTGGAAGCAATGGGATGCTTGATTCAGTTTGTGTAGGCCCACTTCTAAGTTTACCCGCAGGAGTAAAGGATTTCTGAGTAGTAGTTGGTGCTTCGCTATTAGAAATGGGAGTGCTAGTATCACTGTTAATTGATGGACTAACAAAGGCATTTTGGTTTGGACTGTCTTGACTACTTTGTTGCTGTTCTTGAGGAGGTGTTTGTGTTGGATTCTCTTCCTTGAGAGAGAGACCAGTGCTTGTTTGTGGAGATGCTGGCTCTAGAGGACATCCTTCTGGGATATTATTCTGGTTATTGCTATCAACAGGCGGACATGGATACTGACATCCATCTTGACCAATGTATAGTGGAACAGTAGTGATTTCTGGATTGTTAGGACAATCGGAGTTTTGATTAGTTGAGGAACTATCATTATCATCATCATTTCTATTTGAATTATTTTCGGACTGATCCGAATCTGCAGTTACTCCTTGTGATGATTCCGAATCACTATTTGTTTTGTCTGAATTATCATCGTTTTCAGATGAAGTTTGTGTTTTTTCCTGGTCGTTGTCTCCTTGTTCAGTAGCATATACCCAACTTTGGGTTTGTAATGTCAATGGTGAACTAGTAGTTATCAATAAAGCATAAAGAAATGATACAGACATTAACAAAAGTAGATAGTTAATGTGTTTCATGATAAATACCATACAAAGTTGTTATTAAAGAATTTGATGAGATGGTCACTAATAGTATCTACCAATCAACTCTTTTCTTAGCTCCTTCAACATAGGTCTTATCCTTTTTGTGATTATGTAATTAAGGTCGGGTATTCAATAGTGGTTGACAAGTCCAGATCAATCCCCGGCTAAAATTGGTATGATATTAAATACATTTCTATCGACTGTAAAATAATAGATGACCAATCAGGAAAGAAAAATCTGGTATTAATTTCGTATGAAAGGTAGACAAGCGGGTTCAAATCCTCTATTAATACATAGAAATTAAGAGAGATGCTTCAGTGGACGTATACGCTGATGTCAAAAAGGTTCATCAAGATACATTCATCACTACAGAATTTGATCTTATCTCTAAGATCGGCAATGGTGTCAGATGATTGGAAACCGGACAAGCAACAGTCGTCACAACAGGATTTGCTGGATTCTTTGAGGCTCTCGTTATGCAGCTACGAGCTTTTAAAGTGCAATACTTGATAATAACAGTTTTTAACCTGAGATCACTGAATAATAAATGAACCCAATCAGTCGCGATTCCTCCTAAAACTCTTTAAGAGACGATGCTTTGTTACCTTTAGATAACGAGATGATTTCCAAATTAATAGTAACTGTTGCTCTTATTGGAATGATCGTAGCGACTCTAACAATAACCCCTATTTACGGTTCTAAATCCCCCCAGCCATTCAAGTTAACTGATGAGATAAAGAGTGGCATAAATGCTATTGTAGATACTAATAAAACTAACGCCGCAATAGTTATTGGAATTATTGATCCGAACGGAACTCAGTTTTATAGCCTTGGTAAATTGTCTAAAGCAAACAATTCTAATGTAAACGAAAATACAATTTTTGCTATTGGATCTATTACCAAGGTATTTACTACAATTCTCTTAGCAGACGCGGTACAAGAGGGTCTGATCAAACTAGATGATCCAGTTGACAAGTATCTTCCATCTAACGTTACGGCGCCTCAATATAATGGACATAAGATTACCATCGAGGACTTAGCTACCCATAGATCTGGATTACCAGAAGTTCCTCCAAATTATTGTTCAGCTTTCGCAGATGCAGAAGCAAATCTACAAACCCCTGATGAAAAAGTTCAATGGACAAGTGATTTGTCGGACTGTTCCAAAAACTATACATTTGACCAATTTTATCAAGGGCTTTCTAATACGACAATTTCAAGAGAGCCAGGCTCAAAATATGAATATTCTAACTTCGGTATATCTTTGCTTGGTAATATTCTAACCTTGAAATCAAATATGTCTTCTTATGATGAACTTGTAACAAAAAAGATTCTAAATGTATTGGGAATGAACAGTACAAGTCTCAATCTTTCAGATGAACAAAAATCTCGCTTAGCAACAGGGCATACATGGGGTCGAGAACTGCCCCTGATAAATCTTTCAAATCCTGAAATTCCAGCGGGTAGTCTTTATTCATCAGCTAGTGATATGTTGAAATTTATCTCAGCTAATATCGGATTAATCAAAACAAAGTTAGATAGTGCAATGCAAGAATCGCATTTGATTAGAGTTGCTCAATACGTTGGTAACAATACTAATAATGAGATATACACTGGTTTAGGATGGCACATAACTACCAATCTTGGTAACGAAATCATATGGAAGAATGGCGAAACTTTCGGGGGCTATAATTCATATCTAGCCTTTAATCCCTCGACAGAAAGAGGGATTATAATATTATGTAGTGCGACTACATCTGACGCTGATATCTCGACTTTTGGATACAATCAGTTCAGTAAATATAGTAAGCTCTCGTCTCTGATTTGGAATTTGCTAAGTCAATAAATAAAGGTTGACACAAATCTTTGCTAATTCTGGATAAAAGACTTGGTATCTTCCCAGAAAGTCAACCAACAATGTCATTAACTATATTACGATCCACTTATGCGTGATTATGCCTCTACTTAACCTGGACTCCCGCACGAAAATTAACAAATATCACGATTATCAACTCACTTAAAAAATAAAAAGTGCGAAGTGCGGGATTTGAACCCGAAAACTAGTTTTTTTAACGACAAACTACGTGAATTTCTATATTTATCATAGTTCTAATTAGACTATCTAGAACCTTCGTAAAGTATTGTTGTTGATTTCTGCGTATGTAGAATAATTTGATTACTCATGTCATCAGCATGATCAGGCTTCTTGATTATTTCAAAGAATATCGTTCCGAGTATGTATTATATCAAGGAGCATTAACTTTTACTAGGGTAGGTATAGGAAAGGTAGGATAGTACCATGTTTCATTATATCTTTATATAACTGCATTGCCAATGGACCACAATATATTCAAAAAACTAAAGTCGAATCTATATCAGTTGAAAATTTTGTCTACAATAGGCACTTTTTTGATTATATTTTCACTGACGGTCTACTTCAAAAAAATAATCATGGAGTAGAACTTATTCTGCCAGGCTGTTAGGGGATAGTACCATTAATTGCAAGGTTTACTATAGGTCCAAATGTTTCTCCATTATCATTACTTGATCTGAACATCGGTTCTCTTCCTGGCTCTTCCCACCATGTAACATACACATTATTGCCATCTGCAGCTAGTTGCGCTCTCTCTGAAAAAGTGGTAGAAGAATTGCTTAGATTAATTGTATCTTCAAATGTCTGCCCTCCATCTGTACTTCTTGTTAACAAGACTTCCCAGTTTCCAGTCTTATTTTCCCACCACATTGCATATACATTGTTACCTGATAATGCCACATTTGTATCTATTTGAATTTGCTCAGGATCTTGTTGTTCGTATGGAATATACTTGATGTTTGATGGTAATGTCCCCACACTTTTTAACATAGTAGTATTACCAAATGTCTGCCCCCCATCTGTACTCTTTCTCATGTATATTTCCATGTCTCCGGTTTTATCATCACACCATGTTACGTACACATTGTTTCCAGATGCAGCTATATCTTGCATATCAGAACGACCATTTGTAGAATTGCTTATGTTTACCTTCTCACCAAATGTATTTCCCCCATCACTTGATGCTCTAAATAATATTTCGCGGTTACCGGTCTTATCACTATCCCAAGCTACATATACATTATCTCCAGATGTTGCAATTGGGACCATTGAATTATCTTTTTTACTCGCTGCCTCTGTTTCTTGTACTATGAGTTGCTGTAATGTCGGACTAGCTGATACTCCTATTATTATTGTAAGAGCTATTGCTAAAAAAATAAACTTTGGAAGTTTATTTGATTTCATATTATTTTTGACAACGTCACTGATATAAAAGTAGGTAGGGTTTTTCAGAAACAAATCCTAGATTTTCCAATAAAAATAGAATACAAGTACCAACTATGATTATCAAAAAATGGTTCCATTTCAAAAATTTTGACCAAGATTGTCTTCGCACAAGACTTCACCCTCATTATATACTTCCTCAAGTGAAATTGGTTATGCATAGTGATAG
>DATEIH010000095.1:0-2800 GCA_035279165.1 Candidatus Nitrosocosmicus sp.
TTATAATTTAACATATTATCACATTTTCTTCATTCTTGGTTTAGGTTTAACTATTGTTATGGTGATGAGTATTTTTTCCCCGAATTCCGCCCTCTCTCAATCAACTAATAATTCTCAAGAGTTTCAAACAACCAAAACCAACGTCTCAGAAAGTTTTGTTTTGCCTTTTAATGATACTAATACTGATAGACGTAATCCGGTTGAATATGTTTTTAATGAACCAAAGGTAAATAATTGGATTATTTCGATATATAACAATCTTAGCTATTACAATAATAATGCTTCTAAAACCATCATAAAAATTAAGGAAGCGCCTCCTAGTGAGAAATTTATCGAATTGATGTTGTTTGGTGATCAGTCAAAGAGGTTCATAGTATCTGTGAATACAAATGATACTGGGTATATGCGAATGTATGAAAATAATCAAAATGGATGGTCTACAGATGGTCCGGTAACCATATCCCACGCAAATGTCCAAGGGCTGTCTGTCACTAACGGAAAGAGGATAGTATTAGATAAACTTGGATTAAACGGATTCGACGTGGGATCTATAGAAGTTTATGGGAAAGATGAGCCTTCAATGCCTAATTCTACATTTGGAGGCTCTATCCAATTTGAAGTTCTCAATGGTAGTCTAACTGAATCAGTTCTCTATTACATGCCATTAGTAATGATAGTAGGCGTAGGCGGAACTGTGATATTCTTGTTGATTTGGAAGAAACGGAATTAAAGTTATCTGGGTAGATGTCCAAAATACTGAAAATTTTTAGACCCTTTTTTCTGCATTTGTGTTTACTTTATTTTCTTTATAATATTTGCAAATTTGTCTTAAATTACAGTAATTACATTTTGGTTTTAGCGGCAGGCAGATGTTTTGGCCGAACCTCACAAATGCAGAATTTAGTCTAATCCAATGTTTTCTGTCTACCGATGCAGACAATTCTTTTTCTGTTTCTTCTGGACTTTTTGTGTTTACTATTCCTAATCTATTACAAATTCTATGCACATGAGTATCTACAGGTATGGCAGATTTTTGGAAGGCATATACGAGCACGCAATTTGCAGTTTTTCTTCCCACTCCTGGTAGTTTTAACAGTTCTTCTGCATCATTTGGTACTTGTCCGTGAAATTTACTTTCTATAATGATTGCAACTTCTTTTATCCTAGCCGCCTTGATATTGTAAAAACCGACGCATGATATCTCCTTTTTAATATCATCCAAATTCGCTTTAGAGATCTCTTCTACTCCTCTATATTTCTTAAATAGTTTTATAAGCGCCTGTGTGGTATTTTCATCTCTTGTTCGAGATGAAAGAATTGTGCCAATCAAAATTTTAAACGGATCTCCTTTTTCATTTTTATGAAGATCCTCTAAAGCGGTTAATCTCAAAAAATTGTTGGTGCTTAAAGCAATTTCTATTTCACCAAGTATTTTTGAGATTTCATACATTCCAATAAATTATTTCTTGATTCCTTGATTTATTGTCTCTTCTTGATTCTTGCTCTTCCTGTCTTCCTGGGTGCAATATTACCTACTTTGGCACCAGGTGGAGTGTTTCTTCCAACAGAAGACGGATGACCTATATGTTGATGTCTTCCTCCACCATGAGGATGATATACCGCAGCTTGAGCAATTCCTCTTACGACTGGGTATAATCTTCCTCTGGATTGCATATATTTCGCCTTATTACCGGCTTTAAGGAACGGTTTTTCTGATTTTCCCCCTCCGGCAACAATTCCTATCATTGCACGACACTTGGGATTCATATTTAGAATCATTCCTGATGGAAATTTCACCTTTACGCTATCAATGGAATGTGAAAATACTATTGCTGATGTTCCAGCTGCCTTTATCAATTTTCCACCATCGCCAATGTTTTTTTCAATATTGCAAACAAGTGTTCCATCTGGTATAGATCCCAAGTCTAGAATATTTTTAGACAAAGGTTTTGCTCCGTTTCCTATCTCAATTTTGCTTCCGACTGTTGTGCCTTCTGGGGCCGGAATATATGAATAATTATTGTCATCAAATTTGATTTTAGCAACTGGTGCATCTCTTCCTCTTTCATGTACCAAATCCATTACAATACCATGATGAACTTCATTAATCTCAAAATTAGGATATTTAGTGGGAGCTATTTTTCCAGTTATAATTGCTCTAAATTGTTTTCCTCCTTTTCCTCTTCTTCTTACTAATGTCCTCTTTCCCAATTAAATCTAATATATCGATCTCAAAGGCCCGCTATTAAATTTATTCTTGATAGTTTTAGGAATCTTGATGGGTATGACAATTTCTATTATAGTGGAATCAGACACATTAAATTGAATTTTTCCAAATTAAAGAATATCTGAGAGGAATAAACCAACTCCTGATAATAAAGTTATAAAGAGTTGTGTAGTTATATAATTATGAGCCAAAACACCATATCACTAAAGGTGCTTGAAGCTTATACCCGAGATGTAGGCCGTGGTGTTGCTAGAATTGATTATGAATCTATGGATGCTTTGAGCGCATCTACAGGTGATGTAGTGGAAATTAAAGGTAAACGTAGAACAGTTGCAAAATGTTTGCCTCTTTATCCGTCGGACGAAGGTAAGGGTATACTCCGAGTTGATGGTCTGGTTAGAAATAATGCGGGTGTAGCTATAGGAGACACTATAATTGTTAGAAAGATTAAAGCTGTTCCTGCAGAAAAAGTCATAGTTGCACCATTAGAAGCTATTCCTCCAATTGATGAACGATATTTAGCTGATGCTCTTGAAAGTGTACCATTAATCAAAGGCGACAATGTGATGGTGC
>DATEIH010000096.1:0-3247 GCA_035279165.1 Candidatus Nitrosocosmicus sp.
GCATCAGGTATCAGGATAAAAAATTTTTTAGATCAAATGGGCTCTTCAGAGATAGAGATGGAAAGATTACTAATGGATATAGATGTTCATTCCTTTAAAACAAACCAAACTTTTTCAGATTTTGTTAATAAAATACATGAAATTCATAGATTCGCATCGGGACTCGGAATTTCTATTCACCAAGTAGATGAATATGTTGAAGATAAGAAAAAAGAATTACAAACTTTGCAAGTGAAACTAGACAAATTGAAATCATTAATCCTAGAGAAAAGGATCGAGTATAATGGGTTAGGATAAAGGCAATCAATTGGGAATAGTTATGATACAATAGAATAGAATGCATCCCTCATAGTAATCATAGTCCAAAATGGTTAGCTAAATGTGTTGCGGTCTCATCATACCTAAACAAGCACAATCATTTTACAGATGGATATGTATCTTATCATTTACGCAAGTGTGAAGGGTATTTTCATTATATTCAATAATCAAGTTCATTGATTTTCTTTAGCAATTCTCTGGGTTGTCGAGGCGCATACTCTGTTGGTTAATTCCCTAAATTTTGGATTTTTGAAGGCTTTGGGAAAGAGATTGATTCAATATTTATTGCAGTCTTTAATTGTTACAAAGATATTTAAATAAACATTTATTTCCTTACTACGGGCCTTCAGTAAACATAAAAATAAAATGAATTTGAATCACCAAACCAAAATATGGTTAATTTTGATTTCGCTATGGGTAATTAATGGATCCAGCTTTCTTGCCATTAAAGTGGCTATCGATACGATTCCTCCTCTTTTGAGTGCTGGTTTACGCTTTAGTATAGCCGGTGCAATATTGTTTACTATTTATTTTCTTCAAGTCAATAGACCTAGATTGTGGGAACACCATGACCTCGAACTTTCACAGAAAATTCATGATGAAGGACAACAGGTTCGATCATCGGTAAAGGTACCTAGGGAGCGCATCACTCTCCACCAGTGGAAGGACAGTCTCCTTTTAGGGGTTACTCTATTCTTAGGAGGACAGGGATTGTTAACTTGGGGAGCCCAATACTTATCCTCAGGTATGACAGGCTTGTTAAATTCTACCATTCCATTATGGGTAGCAATTATAAGCTATGTAATCTATCGATGGTTTAAGAGAGACACCTCGGCTAAGAAAATGTCAAGAGCAACAGTTCTAGGCTTGGTTGCAGGTTTTGGTGGGCTAATGCTACTTGTTGGTCCTTCAATTGGTTCAGGAGACCTCGATCCAATTGGAACAGCAGCGTTAATAATTAGTTCGATTTCGTGGGCGATTGGATCCATTTATTCAACCAAAGCGCGACTCCCAGTAAGTATATTGGCTTCCGCAGGAATGATAATGATAACTGGAGGTCTGATGCTTACCAGTGTAAGCTTCCTATTCGGCGAGTATAGAGATTTGGATTTGATGCAGATATCTGTCCAGTCCATAATAGCCCAAATATACTTGATAGGAATAATAACGATAGTCGGGTTTACCGATTTCTACTGGCTGCTAAGGGTAACCTCAGCATCTCTTGCGAACACATTTGCCTATGTTAGCCCGGTAATAGCAGTGCTCCTAGGAGTAGTGGTATTGCATGAAAATATAACCTTAATTACAATAATTGCAATGGTCATAATTTTATCAGGTGTCGCGTTGATGGTTACAAAAAAGAAAGCTCCGAGTAAATCAAAACAGATTCAGTCTAGTTGACTATACTTTATAGCTGTATTGTGTTAAAAGTAGAAATATAGATTAAGTGTAGGCGATCCCCCCTCTTAAGAGTCAAATTTCAAATATCCATATTTCAACTTTATAAACTTTATATCCATAGATATATCGATTCCAGGCAAAAATGACTGTAAATACGACTAAGGATCGAAAATTGGAAAGACAAATTATCAACAAAGATTCACAAATACACGTCGGATCTCTAGGGCATTCGGCTTGATTGTTCCATAAAGGAGAAAATTGGAGTAAGAATATAAGATGAAATAATATAAAGGCATAGAAATTCTTCATATTTCAAGACTTAATTCATTTCAAATGTATCGAGCCAAAGTTTTTCACAATTAGCCTGTTCAATCAAAAATTATGGATCTGTATGGGTTAGAGATAATAGATAAAAAGAGCTCCTCGAAATAACTTGTATTGGCTGTTTATATAAACTTAGAAAATATGGATGCTAATACTAGATCCTCCGTATTAAGAGATATGGAGTTAGAGTTTTTCCCAAATGATAATAATCATACACATTATTACAATATTATATACTCTGAAAACTTGAACACAGGAGATGCTCAAAGTAGAACCAACTATGACCCATCTACAGTTAAAGGCATAGAGCTTAATGATAATTTAGAAAACATCAATGAAATTAAACATAAAATTAGAGATTTGATGTTAAGAAATTCACTCACTGAATATATTGTTACTAGAGATAAAAATTCTAACAATACGATACTCATATTGAGGCGAACAAATGGAGAATCAATTGGGATTTTTCATTGTAGGCATTGTGCTATGGAGTTTGATGATGAAATCCAACTTGGCAGTCATTTGAGAATGCATTATTTCATTTGATACTCCTTAAATCATGAAATGCTTTCTAAAGTTGTACGATCGATGGCTAAGTACTGTGGAAATAAGTGGATATTAAAGAAATTCTATGTGCTTGTTCACAAAAACTGTATGACTTACGGTTCAAGAAAAAACGATGAATAAATAACAAGCATTGCATGAGTCGGTACTTACCTTATCATGGTACAAGGACATTCGCTCTGTTCCTTCTAGCAGACAATATCCAGATTACATTTTATTATAGGATGATAGAGCACATGGATTAATAAAAAATATTAATCATCATATACTGCAATACTTTACAATAATACTATAACAAGAAATGGGGAATTGTGATGTTCTCCAAATTATAAACTTGTGGTACTAACCTACTAATGGATAATCCGAATCAGAGGAATATGGACACCCGCGAACAAAAGAAGGGTTCACTGACGGACCAGCTTAAATCAGCATATGATGTTTACAGCAAATATAATTTATTTTAATGATTACTTATTCCCTTTTTGGAAATAGATCTCCTATGAATTCATAAAATGTAAGCTCAATCAGATACATCGCATTTGACATTTCAATTACGCTATCCCATAAATATTGTTTACATCCTATAGAATTTATATCAATAAACAAGTACTTCTCCACGCTTATTACTGAGTTTTCAATT
>DATEIH010000097.1:0-3701 GCA_035279165.1 Candidatus Nitrosocosmicus sp.
CATTAGCGTTGATTTTGGCACCCTCTGCTATGTCAGAAAATGCATTTGCTAAAAAAAAGTACAAGAACTGGAGCGACTGTAGAGAAGATCATAGCAAGAACTGGTGTAAAAAATACTTTAAGAAACATCACGATAATGACAATAAAAAAGGTGGTAACAAAGCTTCACAAGGCATTGGACAGTCACAATCTTCTAGCCAGAACTCTCAATGTGTTTCAGGAGGCAGTACTAGCTCATCTTGCAATAACATAAGTGTTCAGAACCAAAAGAACAGTGGGAATAATGCATTAGCACAAGATAGTAATGGAAAAGGTGGTAACAAAGCTTCACAAGGCATTGGACAGTCACAATCTTCTAGCCAAAATAGCCAGGTAGTTTCAGGTGGAAACACTGTAGGCTCCGGAAACAATATCAACGTACAAAATCAAGTAAATACAGGTAATAATGCATTAGCACAGAGATAACCTTTTCTTTTTCTTTTATTCTAAGTTTGAACTAGTAAAAATAAGAATCGAGTAAAGCTGATGGGTCTAAACATCTGGGAGTGAAAAAGGGGATGATAAGGAGACACAGGAGAACCAGATTAGAATTATATTATAACATTCTGAAATATTATAATAATCTAAAAGATAGAAACCATCATAACAGAAGTCAAATGAATAATGACCTTCTGATACCCTTTGCTCAAATAAATGAATGCATTTTGACTTTGCAGGAAGCTGGTTTATTAGAAATCGACCGTTATGATAGAACAATAAAGACAACTCTGAAGGGTAAGGAATTTGTCAAAAAATTCGATTTTCTAACACAGCAACTCAAAAATTGACTAAGGTCAATTTGACATTGGTATTTGAACTCCATTATTTAATTTAGCCGTGGAATTTATGGTAAAAGACATATATCAAGTAATCTTCAGATGCGACTCAACCCTATCTATGGAATAAAAAGATATCAATTGATCACAATGCAGTAGGCTGAGATTTGTTATTGCTAGCCATACATTCTATCAGTCAGATATTAATAAATTCGATTAGTCGTCAATGATTATGAGAATTTCTTATGATTTGAAGGATTCTTTTTTTAAGAATTAAAAAAAATGCTATGTTCTATCTTCTTTGCAGTCAGACAAAAAGCATTTAGCGATTACTAAATGGGAGTTAGTAAACTATCTGAAATTGATTGCAAAATTAGCTTGCGGTGGGTTTTGATAAATATACAATATATCTCCCAAAGAGGCATCTAACCTTTATTTAAAGTATTTATTCAAAGTTTAGTGCCGCAGAAAGGACAAAAGTTAAAGGTATATTGATCAATCCGTTTAGGGTAGCCTTCATCATCCATACAAAATATCTCTATCTTGTTTTTTTCTATTACGTTGACTCCAAAACCTCTCTGCCAAGAGTCGTCCTCTAGCTGATGCAATTGGTTGCAACAGTATTTTTTCATTATATTCTGTGATTCTTAAAGGAATTCAAAATATAAATTGGAGCGCGATTCAATCTATCTAGCAGATTGAGGTATATTTCTTTAAACAGTATAAAAAATCTATTATATTCTATCGCCAGAGCTTCGTTGTATATATGCGTGTGTCAAATTCTTTTGTATATCAAGATCGCTCATCTGTGAACAACCTTTATCGAAAGCGTGTATAACCGATCAGCTTAAGTCAACAGCAGGTTAGAATACCACGAGAGAGTTTTTTCTAAAAATGTATCAAACACCTATCTAAAACCTTAAGGTAGAAATACTATTTTAAACAATATTTCTAAATGCTTAATGAAGATAATCAAAAAATAGATCTTGTTTGGACGAGACGATTTATTACAGCGGCCATAGTTCAAGGAGCAATTATTGTAGGTCTAACAGTCTTTATAATATTTGGAGAAATATCTATTTTAAAACCAGGTGTATCTAGAGTAATAGCATCAGGAGGAGCAGGTACATGGTTTTCTCTAGGCTACGTAATGTATATTGTTGTTGGAGTAATAGGCGTTGCAGTATCAGCTTTGTTCTATTTATATATAGAACGAGTTCTTAAAAAACAGTACAAACATCATCGCAGCGCAAGTGTATTAGCATGGATACATCTGATTCTGATGAATGTAGGGACTACTGTCGCCATGTCATTGTTGATGATGGCCGGATATGCAGGCGGATCAGCAATGCTTCCAAGTTCGGTGGGTGGGTTGGGATATAATACAGGACAAGCCCATGAAATTCTTGCACCTTTTGTAGAACCAATTGCTGCTACTATATTGATATTAATTATTGGTGTGATCTGTGGTGGAATCGGATTCTTGGTAGTAAGCAGGATAAAAAATCACAAATAACTTGCATACATATACCCAGCCACTAGTAGTATGCTCATCCAAAAAGCGTATCACTAAGATAGAATAAGTTTGGATGTAATTCGGGAAAGGCCTTTACTAAATCCAGTATAAATAAACTAAAATAAAATCTGATATGAATAAGATGCGATATGGATTAAGAAACCAATATTGGGATTAATCCTATGCCGTCCAGATTATTTGATAATATTTTTTTATTTTGCTTGATACCAACCTCTTTCAAATAAAGACAAATACGTATTTACTGTAGATTCAATATTAGTATAAGTACCCAATCCTATTGACTCTTCAAAGTTTTCTTGGGTGTCATCCTTAATGTCAATTACTAATGATAATGATTCATCCACTATCAAAATAATAATTAAAGATCCCAAGGATTTGTTGAGTTTACGATACTCAATCTGATCAAGATCTTTTCCATTGCCTTCTCCTATGGTTTTTACAAGAGTATCAGGATCTAAAAGTAGTCTTACATTTACACCCTCTTTTGCAGATTTGATCAATTGAGAGACAACTCCGAGTTTTTTAATCCTTCCAAATGTATTTGCTGAAGGTAGCAGTAACAAGATGTCTTTTTCGCCATTTTCTATTAATTTTGAAATAATTTTTTGAATTTCAGTCGGATCCCTAATGGTTTCTGCAAATTCTCTTTTAGTTCCTAATTCAATTTCCTTTATCCTTTGTCTTGCAGGAATTGCTTTTTCCCACATAGTATTAAAAAGGATTTGTTGTTGTTCCACAATTTCTTTTTCATTACTATAAATCAAAAACATAGAATGTTGTTTTTCTCTCAAGGCAGGAGTTCCCATATATTCTCTGTCACTAACGGCTAATCCGCCTGTAAAACCTTCAAAATGGCGCATGTCACCTGCAATTTGAAGCATTTCTTTACAATAGTGTAAATTATCTTTTGTAATATCAGCAATATAGCGCATTGTTCCACCTCTTTTTATTAGTTCAATTAGATTAGCTTTATAAAAGTCATTTTCAATCAGTATTGAGGGCCCAGTCTTATCTGCAACTACATCAAGGGTTTTAGCATTTTGCATAAATTTCAATCCTATTTTCAAAGAATTTTCTATGCCATGAATAACTTCTGTTCTCCTAGGCTGTTCAATAGAGGGATTTTCAATAACACCCAATTATTTTAAAATACAGTAAATAATATAAAAAGGTGATAGTCTTAAATGACCGTAAACAAGATATCCTCATTAATTAAGCCTAGACCTGAGAATCAAATACATTGAATTGTTCTAATTTGACAATATAAAATATTAAGCCACTACTAATTTCTACTTTATATACCAAAGTATATTTTGAATGGTTAAAACAAATGTTTTATCCAGACATAGA
>DATEIH010000098.1:0-2920 GCA_035279165.1 Candidatus Nitrosocosmicus sp.
AATTCTTTTTATCCATAGCCGGGATATCTCTCTTTTATTTTCTTTTTAATATTTGAAGTTAATTTTTCTGATATGATATCGTGATATGTGCTCTTTCCAATTAGATTTTTACTAGTATATAGGAAAGGCCCGTAAAGATAATCCGTACCTTTTGTCGGCACCGTTGGTTCCATGGAATTCAACATAAAATTCAATTCTCTGTTAATGTAATCTGTATTTTTCTTGGACAACATTTCATGTTCATCAGAAATTTTCCTAAACATGTTCATAAAGACTGGCGGATCTATTTTCCTATATCCAAACGGGATGATATCTTCATCAAGGGTTTTATTTATCTTGATAGGATCAATATCTAATTTTGTACCTGTTATGATTGGGGAGGGCTTGTAGATTGAATCAATTTTTAATTGCCATGAATCGTCAGAGTTTGTCACCCTTGCATCAAAAAATCCATCGCGGATCGAATTCGTGGATATGATGAAATTCCAATTTCTAGGGTTTACTGAATATTTTTTGAATATCTGCTTGGCAAGTATCTTCTCCTCCAGAATTTCCATAGATAAAAATAGTTTGGTATTTAATAATAGGCTTACGCTTTCACATCAACAATCTCTAGAGCATTTTAAATTAATTGGCTTCTCAAGTTGTTATAAGATCGTCTAATGTTGAAAAAGGAGGGCGTTTTCCAGTGATTCTAAATATTGTCGAGTTACCCTTTTTGCCATGCTCTGCTACATATTCTAATCTTCTAAATATTACTAAGGCTATTTTTCCACGCTGTCTGTTATTGCCGCAAGCTTTTCTCTCCTTATCTTGTAAATCCTGCAAAATAAACTCCCCATTGTTTCTATTCTTTTCATATGATAAATCAAGACAAGCCTTCCAAAGCCTTGATATAATAGATTGATTTTGTCGAAGTGATCCTAAATATAATATTTTGGAGTGTTTTTGTGTTAATATTTGAGCTGCAAATTCAAGATCATCTGTTTTCCGATGATAAATATTATAAATACTCCGTTTTTTTCGCGGACTCTCTTCTAAATTGAACCAGAAACTATATCCTTCTGGCTCGGCATAAAATTGATTTATACTATTTGATACATATTGCTCTTTCTCATCATCGATCCCAGAAATTTTACTTAATTTCCAATTTCGATTATCGTTTAAAATCTTTTGGGCGTCAATGAGTTTTTCATAGTTAACAATAAATTTTCTTTTTTTATTTGTTTCCAACTTAAGAAGCAGGCCATTATCCACAAGATTATTTAGTGCAATATTCAAATTTTCATCAAAATGTCTACCAGCAAGTTTTCTGATTTGATCTTCAAAGAGAACGTTGTGTACTCCTTCACCAATCAAATTATATATGATCCATTTTTTCCAATCTGAGATAGAGACCACACTGCACTCCTTACCTTTACTTGTATTGTTGATTCGTTACAAACATTTAATCTTTCCTAATTATAGTAATACTAGTGTTGATTTATTGAATTGGTTATTGCCAGTTTCTATATCTAAAATATTCATGTTTTAAATCCTAGCCGCAAATATTATTATTTAATGGATTTTTTTGTAGTTTGATTTTTAATTTGTTTTAATTTTATTACATACCTTTGAATTAGAATATAAACACATACACAAAGTATTTTGTTAGAGTTGATTACTAGATAAAATTATTGTCAAAGAGTGTATTAGAAGAAACCACCATAATGGATCAATTATTCGGGATGATTGGAATTTGGCGGGTGTAGAGTGAATCCTAAAAAACATTCTTTGGGGCATAAAGAAGGGGGTAGGTGAAAGTGGCCTAGATGGATACTGGATATATATCCCTTGTCTATAAGAATTAGAATTATTATTCGTAATGACTCGCTTCTAATAATTTATGATACTAATCGTAACAAATACCGTTAATGAATTCGGTTTCTTTTTTACGGATGGATATATTCTGATAATAGTTTAATTCATACTACTTTGTTATTTTGCATATCATTTTTTCTAGTATATCCATTAGAATTAAAATAACTGCACTATATGAAGAAATGCAATTATAATTTATTTAGAAATAAATTACAAGTTAAGATGATCTTATTTAGGAAAGTTACACTTTTAGTCGTATACGCTTCTTCCTTACTCTTAATCTTAACATTAAATGGCTCTTTGTTTAACTTTACCTACTCTGAATCTCAAGTGACATCTGATTATTACATAAAAAAGAATGACTTTAACCAAACTCTTCATAATAAATGCGACTTCTTAAACCTATGCAATGGTGATGATGCCAGAAAATCGAGTGAAATTTCGTCTCCCATCAAGAAAGGGATTGTAGATATTTCGTACTTAAAAATTGATATAGATCTTCCTTTTCCATAGAAAGTCATACATACCTTTAGTTTCTCTGCTAGTGCAAGTGTAAATCACCTGATTTCGTTAATGAAGTTTCTCTGTACTTTTTATCGTTTGAGGATTCAAATGATACATTATCCATTCCCTCTGCATCTAAATGAGCAACTTTGCCATCCTCTATTACTCTTATTATCGTTAATAATTTGACAGATAAGCTGTGTTTTTCTCTTAGGTTTTAGGATATATTGATTCTTGGCCGCGTGGGTTTAAGATGTCCTATTTTTCATAAATTAAATAGTTATTACCCAATTACTTAGCCATCTCGGTCACAGCTTGTGAATTTGAATCAGATGATTTGAAATATTTATACTAGTTGTTTCAGCCGGCATTCTTTTGCTTAATATATCTAGTTTATCAAAAAAAAGTTTTATAAACTATGGATCTAAAATTCAAATATTAAGAAGAAAAAAGTCAACAAAAAAAGAAGATTGGATGCCCTAAATGTATATTCTGAAGCGGAAGTTGATTATTTTGTCGATACAATAAAGAATGTAAAGCCATTTCCCAAGCTAAG